>JAFUPZ010000073.1 GCA_017472545.1 bacterium
AAAGCTATGGGTGAGGAAGGCGGTGATGCTGGAATTACTACTAATGCTATTGGTGAAGAAGGCGGAATTTACCAACCATCAAACCCAACTTTAGATCTTGATGAGCTTATTGAAAAATTGAAAAAGAAATACCCTGAACTTTTTACTAAAAGGTTAACAGAGGCAGATGTTCGAAAAATTATTGAAAGATTTCAACCACAAGATAATCAATTTGGAATCTATTAGATAAAAGATTAATAATAAAAGATAAGTTACATGATAATTCGTGTAACTTATTTTTTTGCACTAGCCCGAATTTGAAATTTATGCTAAAATATCATCACAAAGATTTTATTTTGGGAGAAGTTTTATGGAAAGTATGAATAAGTTTAAAGTTTTGACAATTGCTTTTATTTGTATGTTTGTATTTGCTATTGGTGCAATGTATTCAAATACAAAAGATGCTGCTGGCGGGAAAGCTAAGGAAAAAACTCAGGCAACTCAGGGCCAAGAAGCAGCTAAACAACCAAGTAAATATCAACAAACAGCAGAATATGCAGATATTAACAGACAACTTGATTTTATCAATCAAAGAATTGATGAGCTTAGTGGAAATTCAGCAATGTCTGGTGGTATGATTTGTAAAATTATTGGTGTTAGAACAGATGACGGAATCGATCAAATGGGTCAGGATGAAGCTATCGAAGAAGCAAAAAGTTCTGGTGCTGAGATAGTTGTATCTTGCTCTCTATAATTGATTAAAGTTTTCAACATAAAAAATAACCGGCTAAGAAAAACTTAACCGGTTATTTTATTTCAAATAATGTTAATTATTCAATTTCAATTGCTGCAACTGGGCAAGCATCAGCAGCTTCTTTAACTGCATCAATGTTATCAGCAACAGCTGATTCATTAACTACTGCTTTGTCTTCAATTGAAAATACTGCATCACAAATAGATTCGCAAGCGCCGCATCCGATGCAACTGTCATTAACTTTAACTGTCATTTTTACGTTCTCCTTATTTTACATTCACGTGAAATTTCTTTCACAATGAAATTATATAACAAACTTTATAAAATATCTAGTATGATATTTTTAAATCCACTCTCTGATGTATGATGCGATTGAATCAAATCCTGTAATTTCTCCTAAATTACCATTTGAAGGGAGTGATTTTGAATAGATTAGGCATGGAACTTTTTCTCTTGTGTGGTCAGTTCCATCTACACAAGGGTCGCAACCGTGATCTGCGGTTATAATTAGCATATCATCATCTTTTAAAGCCTCTAAAATTGGTGTTAAGTATTCATCAATTTCTTCAATTGCTTTGCCGTAACCTATTGGATCGTTTCTGTGGCCGTATAGCATATCAGTATCTACAAGGTTTGTAAAAATAATTTCTTTGTCAGAATATTCTAACCCTTTTTGATAAGCAATTTCTTCTAATGGTAATTCTTCTTTTATTGCTTTTAAGGTTAATTCTAGACCTTCCTTGTTAGAGCCTGTATGGATGGCATGTGTGATTCCTGATTTAGAGAAAATATCTTCGATTTTTCCAATACCGATAACTTTTCCGCCTTCATCTTTTATTTCATTCAACAAAGTTGGCGCGATTGGTTCAATTGAATAATCTCTTCTATCTTTTGAAATTCTTGTTGGTTTGCCGTCTATAATTTTGTATGGGCGAGCGATTACTCTTGATACGTAATAATCATCTTCTGTCAAAATTTTTCGTGCGATTTCACACCATTTATATAAGGTTTCAAGTGGGATTAAGTCTGTATCGACTGCAATTTGGAATACACTATCTGCAGATGTATACACGATAGGGAATTTTGTTGCGTGGTGTTCATCGTTCAATTTTTCAATAATCGCTGTTCCGCTTGCTGGACAGTTTGCTAAAATTCCACCGCATTGAGTTTGTTCGATGAATTTGTCAACAAGTTCTTTTGGGAATCCATTTGGGAAAGTTGCAAATGCTCTATCTAAGACTATACCTGCGATTTCCCAGTGTCCTGTTGTAGTGTCTTTTCCTTTTGATTTTTCAACTAAAGTTGCATAAGTTGCGATAGGATTTTCAACTTTTTTTATTCCTTCAAAATCTTGAATATTTCCTAATCCCATTTTTTCTAGGTTAGGAACATTTAATCCTTTGTTAAATTCGCAAACGTGTTTTAAGGTATTGCATTCAGGAACGTCATTGAATTCTTTGCAATCTGGCATTGCGCCAATTCCCATAGAATCAATTACCATAATAATTGCTCTTGTCATATTTTAATCCCCCTTTACTTGATATTAGCACAAAAGGGGTTATTTGTACCAAGGTTTAAAATTTTGTATCTGATTAAAAGTGTTTGCAAAATCTCCGTCAAAGCAAACACATCTATCGTCAATATATAAAAATGCAGGTTCTTTTACGTTTGTTATATCGTAGATGTATTTGTCAATGTTGTTTTGGATTAACCATTTAGCCGTCAAAAGACGATTCCTTGTTGTAAAAAGTTTTATGGTGTAATTTTGGTATAAACTTTGTAAAAATTCTTTTGCACCGTTGCGAATTTCTGGGATAAATTCCTCATCGAAATTTCCGTTATAATTGTTCAAAACTCCGTCAAGGTCAATTAAAACCGTTTTCTTTTTGGTCATACACACTTCCTTTTTCCTAAATATACCATGAGGATTTTTTCTTTGTATCCGCCATGTGGACAGAGATTTTTCTTTTAAAAATTGGAATGTCATTCCTGTTAATATTCTGAAATGTATCACAAAATTGGAATATGAGTCAAGAAATAAGAAATAGAATTGCCAATAATATAAAAAGTCTTAGAACTGAAAAGAAACTAAAGAGAGAAGAATTATCTCTTTTATTGGGTTTTGATAATTCATACATTAGTAAATTAGAACGAGGCTCTGTAAATATCACTATTGACAGATTGTCAAGAATTGCAGAATATTTTGCAGTTGATGTTAGTGTTTTATTGAAGAAATGATTATTTATCAATCACCTTAATAAATTGCCTAAAGTCTAGTGTTGGCATATAATTTTGGTATGAAGAAATTCGATTTTTTCAATCAGTATAGGGATCCAGTAATTATTGTTAGGGATTATGAAAATGTTGTTTTCAAAAACAACACTTTTTGTCGTGTTTTTCAACATTTTGGTGACATTAGAAAATTTGCTCATAAGATGAGTTTTGATATGTGTCCAATGGATAGTGAAAATGTAGATTTGTATTCTCCTGTATTTCAGGCGATTGTATCTGATGAAAATTTCTTCGCTCGTGTTACTTATTTGAATAGTCAAAATCAATTTGTGTATTATGATTTGACAGCTATTAAGCGTGGC
>JAFUPZ010000074.1 GCA_017472545.1 bacterium
AAAGCTCGTCCTGATGGAATGGCTGGGGCTGCAATTGATAGAATTGTAGAATTTTCAGATTTATTCCGAACAATTCTTAAAACAGGAAAAGAATTACATAAAGAGCACTACAACGTAAACGATAGACTATACGACATCAACGTATTTACTATTGAACCAAATGAAATTGTTGGTGCGATAATTACAGACGTAACCCAAACTGAAACCAATAGAGAAAAAATTTCTGAAAAAGCAAAAGAAGTTATTTCTAAAAACATTTCTATCGTTCAAGAAATTGCTTGTTTGCTTGGTGAACACATGGTTGAAACTGAAACATTATTAAATTCAATCGCAAATGATTACGACATCAAGACCGAAGGAGATAAAAAATAATGTTTATTGACATCGACTGTAATCAAATAAAAAAACACAACCAAAACGCTTTTGGAGATTATTTTACATCAAAAGATACCCTGATGAAGGGAAATTGATTGCAGTTCTATCAGACGGTTTAGGTAGCGGAATTAAAGCAAATATTCTTTCTTGTATGACTGCAACAATGCTTTTGAGATTTGTAGAAAAACAAGAAATTCCAATCCAACAAGCCGCAGAAATCGTAATGAACTCATTACCTGTTTGTAAGGTTAGAAAAATTAGTTATTCTACATTTTCAATAATCGATGTTAATGATGAAGGTGTTGCAAGAATCATTGAAGAAGGTAACCCTGAATTTTTATGGATTAAAAATGGGGAAATTATGAATCCACCATACGAAACAATCCAATCTAAAACCTTCCAAAACAGATGTATGAAAAGTTATAAAATCCATCTAGAATTGGGTGATAGGCTAATCTTCTGTTCAGATGGAGTTACTCAATGTGGTCTTGGTAATGGAAAATTAAAACTAGGCCTAAGACGAGAAGGTTTAATTGAACTTGTACTTTCGAAATTGAAAGAAGAACCTGATATTTCAAGTTCAGAACTTTCTGCATATATTATCCGCCAAACTAGAAATATCGAAACAAATAGATTACCAAAAGATGATATTTCAGCTTGTGTTTTATATTTTAGAGAACCAAGAACGTCATTAATATTTACAGGTCCGCCATTCAATCAGAAAAAAGACCCTGATTATGCAAAAATGTTTGCTGATTTTCCTGGCAAAAAAGCAATTTGTGGTGGAACAACTGCAAATTTAATCTCAAGAGAATTAAATAGACCGATTACAATGGATAAAGAAATAAGTATCGGCAAACTCCCTAGTTGTTCATATATGGACGGTGTTGATTTGGTGACCGAAGGGATTCTTACTCTTACCGAAACATTAGAATGCCTAGAAGCAGGGAAATTAGATGTTGACAACGCAGCTGGGAAGCTGATAAAATTTCTATTAGATAGTGATTGTATCAACTTTATGGTAGGTGCAAAGCTAAACCAAGCTCACTATAATCCTGCATTACCAGTAGAAATCGAAATTAGAAAAAATATAATTAAAAAGATGGCGACTGTATTACAGGATAAATATTTCAAAAAAGTTAACGTAGAATTTATGTAGAGACTGCGTAAGCAGAGGAAGGTGAAAATGGAAAAAGTTAGTGTTAAAGTTTGCTTAGGTACAACATGTTTTGTTATGGGTTCTGCAAACCTTCAGGAGTTAATTGACATCGTGCCTCAAAAATATGGCGATAAAGTAGATGTATCAGGCGTACCTTGCTTAGGTTTATGCGCTACAGATTGGGAATTTTCAAAAGCTCCATACGTTAAAGTTGATAATGATGTTATTAAAGAAGCAACTGTTGAGAAAGTTCTTGCAGCAGTTGATGCTAAGTTAGGCAAGAAATAAGAATAGAAAAGGATTAACAAAAAATGGCAATAAATACCCCACCAAAACAAACTTCTCACTTAAAAAGAGAAATCT
Organism: bacterium; assembly: GCA_017472545.1. GTDB lineage: Bacteria > Cyanobacteriota > Vampirovibrionia > Gastranaerophilales > Gastranaerophilaceae > Zag111. The sequence continues at coordinate 1,898 of JAFUPZ010000074.1, forward strand.
TGGTAAGATTGATTAAAGCTTACCTAAGTGACGATTTTGCAGAAGCAACAAGAATGATTCCTTACGATATGCGTCCAAAAGGAAGTGAAGTTCCTTACAGATGTTGTATCCATAAAGAACGTGCAATTTTGAGAGATAGAACAATTGCAGGTTTAGGTTTATCAATTGAAAACGCAGAAGATAGTGAATTACTTTCAACATTGGCAAAAAAAGCTGAAGCTAGAACAGAAATCGAACAAAACCCTTTAACAGTGTTACATACAGCTTGTCAGGGTTGCGTTCCTTCAAGAATCTATGTAACAGACTTATGTCAAGGCTGCGTTGCAAGACCTTGTCAATCTGCTTGTAAGTTTGGAGCTATCAAAGTTGAAAATGGTAAATCAGTTATCGACCCAGAAAAATGTAAAAACTGCGGTATGTGCGCTCAAGTTTGTCCATACCAAGCAATTGCAAAAATCATTGTTCCATGCGAAAACGCATGTCCTGTAGGAGCAATTGCAAAAGACGAAAACGGTCTGGCTCAAATCGATTTTGATAAATGTATCTCTTGCGGAAAATGCGTAAGCGCTTGCCCATTTGGTGCTGTTCACAAAAAAAGCCAACTTATTGATATATTAAAAGCAATAAAAAATGGTGAAAAAGTAGTTGCAATGGTTGCTCCAGCAATCTTTGGTCAATTGCCTTGCACTCCTCAACAACTTAAAGACGCAATCCTTTCATTAGGATTTGCCGATGTAATTGAGGTTGCTGAAGGTGCAGACATTACAACCAAAAATGAAGCTGCTGAGTTCAAAGAAAGAATGGAAGAAGGTCAAAAATTTATGACAACATCTTGTTGTGCAGGTTACAACGAACTTGTTGAAAAACACGTTCCAGAGTTGAAACCATTCCGTTCTGAAACAAAAACTCCAGCATATTATACAGCTGAAATCGTTAAAAAAGAAAATCCAAATGTAAAAACAGTATTTTTCAGTCCTTGTATTGCAAAAAGACGTGAAGCAACACAAAACCCTAATATCGATTATGTTTTAAATTATGATGAATTAGGTGCATGGTTTGTTGCACTAAACGTACAAGTTACAACCTTCGAAGGTAGTGAATTCCGTAAAGAATGCTCTGCTCAAGCTAGAAACTTTGCCGTAACAGGTGGTGTTGCTGGGGCAGTTAATGCATTACTTGAAGATGACGAAAAAGCAAAACCTTACATTGTTGATGGATTGAACAAGCAAACAATTCGAGATTTGAAAAAATTTGCTAAAAATGGCGTATGCGAACTTGGTAACTTAATCGAAGTTATGGCATGTCCTGGAGGTTGCTTAGGTGGCTCAAACACAATCAACGCTTATAAACCAGCATTGAAACAACTTACAGCATACGTTGATGACAGCCCAGAAATCAAAGATGTTCTTAAAAAATAAGAATAATAAATACAAAAATCAAAAAGAGAAAGTTTAAAAGCTTTCTCTTTTTTTGCCTTGAAATCAAAAAAGCCTTGATGTACAATGAACATGTATTGAAAAAATATATGTTTAAGAAAAGAGACCCTAAATGAACATAACAGAAAATAAAACAACTTACATAAACTTAGAAAAGAGTGAGATTATGAAAAAAGAACTTATATTTTTAGGACCACCAGCATGCGGAAAAGGAACTCAAACTACAAAATTAGCTGAGTACTTAGGGTTTCCACACGTAGACACTGGTTCATTATTAAGAGCAGAAATCCAAAGTGGTTCAGAAGATGGGTTAGTTGCAAAATCTTTTATTGATAAAGGTAATCTTGTACCTGTAAAACTTGTAGGTTCTATTATTAAAAATAGATTAGCTCAGGACGATTGCACTGAAGGCTATATCCTAGACGGTTATCCAAGAAGTTTGGAACAAGCTGAAATGCTTGATGTAATCAATTCTGAAATTAATGGAGAAACTAAAGTTGATTTTAGAGCAATTTATTTTGATTTAAACCAAGATGTTCTAGTTTCAAGAATCGTTAATCGTCGTTCTTGCCCAATTTGTGGGGAAATTTACAACCTAAAATTCAAACCAACAAAAGTTGAAGGCAAATGTGACAAATGTGGTGGTGACTTAATCAGAAGAAAAGATGATACTGAAGAAATCGCAAAAGCAAGATTTGAAACATATTTCGAACAAACAGCACCACTAATTGATTATTACAAAAATCGTGGAGTTTTGTACACTCTTGATGCAGAAGGTTCAATTGACGAAGTTTGGAAAAAACTTTTGGAAATTATCAACAACTAATAAAAAATACCTCAGAAATTTCTGAGGTATTTTTTTGCTTATTTTTTCACTTTACTAAAATGTGACATCAATTTCCCAAAACCGTTTCTCATTTTAACGAAAGCATTTGATTTCTTAGTAACTTTTGGAATATCAACAATCGTTTCATTTTGGACTGGCTTAACTCTTGGAACCTTTACTCCTGGAGGCGGGTCAACATGATACATTCCCTTCAAAGCTGATTCTATTGTAGAAACAGGTAAATCTGATATACCAAAAATTTTTCCCATAAAAAGCCCTCCATAAACACTAAAAACTTTGTCTTATAATAATAGCGAATTTATGATTTCAAGTCAAATTTTAAACTTAATAAATTGATAAATCAAAAAAGATTGCTATAATAACAAATATGGTAGAAATTGATAAAAGCCGCATAGAACAGCTTAAACACAACGTAAAAGAAAAGCTAAATGAAACTGAACTATACAATTTTAAAGGTTCAGTATCAAAGCTTTTGGGTTTGACAGTTGAAGTTAAATTGCCTGGTTTAAAAATTGGGGACCTATGCTACATTGAAAACGCAAATGGTGAACAAAAACCAGCAGAAGTACAAGCTTTCAAAGGTGAAGTTGCGCAATTATCACTACTTTTAGATGGAAATGGAATTGGACAAGGTAGTTTAGTAACCACAACACGCCGTCCTATCACAATTCCTGTTGGCGATTTTCTACTAGGAAGACTAATTGACCCACTAGGTAATCCTATTGATGGCAAACCTTTAGACACAACTAACGCATTGTGGAAGCCAATCGAAGGCCCACCACCAGGACCATTTGAAAGACCAATTATTACAGAACAATTCTCTACTGGTGTTCGCGCCATTGATGGCTGTATGACTATGGGTTGCGGACAACGTTTGGGGTTATTTGCAGGATCTGGGGTTGGGAAATCAACACTTCTTGGTATGATTGCAAGAAACTCTGATGCTGACGTTAACGTTGTTGCACTAATCGGAGAACGTGGTCGTGAGGTTAAGGAATTCGTAGAAGATTCGCTTGGTGTTGAAGGTATGGCAAAATCTGTCCTAGTTTGTTCTACAGGTGATCAACCTCCTCTAATTCGTCAAAAAGCATTATTAACAGCAACAGCAGTATGTGAATATTTTAGAGATCAAGGTAAAAAAGTTTTCTTGATGACAGATACAGTAACTCGTTGTGCGATGGCCGGTCGTGAGGTTGGTTTGTCGTTGGGTGAACCTCCGACAATGAAAGGTTATCCACCATCAATTTTCTCTTGGTTACAAAAAGTTTTAGAACGTGCAGGTAACAGTCCAAGAGGTTCAATTACAGCACTTTACACAGTTCTTATGGAAGGGGATGACATTTCTGACCCAATCGTAGACATCGTGCGCGGTATTGTTGACGGTCACATTTTCTTATCAAGAAAAGTTGCCGAATCAAACCACTACCCTGCAATCGACGTTTTGGGAAGTATTTCCCGTTTGATGAGTGCAATTGCAACTCCTGAACATAAGCAGGCTGCTGCAAAGATGAGAACAATTATGTCAATGTATCGCGAAAACAAAGACTTAATTGATGTTGGTATGTATCAACCAGGTTCAAACCCCAAATTGGATACTGCTATTGAAATGATGCCAAAAGTTAACGCATTCCTTCAACAAAGAACCTCTGATAGCGTAACAATGGAAGGTACTATCGGACAACTTGTAGAAATGATGGAAGGTGTAGATATTTAAAAAGAGGTGAAACATAATTGTTCACCTCTTTTATTATAAGTATATATTTCTATGCCTTTGCTTTTGATTTGTCAGCAAGTTCACTATCTACTCTTAAAAATACAGGGAAAATATCATCTTTTGCAATCAATTTTCCAGCCTTAATATTTTCAATAGTGATATTATCTAATTTTGTTGATAAATCATAAGATAATTGTTTTGCCATATCAGCAGCAATATTTGGACAATATGGATAGATTAAAGAAGAAACTACACACATAACTTCTAAAACTGTAGCCAATACTTGACCACATTCTGTCATTTTTTCTTCTTTTGCCAAAGTCCAAGGTGCATTATCTGTTACAAATTTATTTGTAGCATCTACTAAAGAAACTATTTCTTGAGCAGCTTCTTGGATTTCAAAGTGGTTAAAATGATTTTCTACGATTTTAACTGTTCCTAATGCGGTTCTTAATAAGCTTTCTGCCTCTTTAGAACGATTGGTTAAAAATTCTTCTTTAACTTCACCGTCAAAATATTTAACAAGCATTGACAAACTTCTGTTTAACAAATTACCCATACTATTTGCCAAATGAGCATTTACTTTTTCTTTGAAATCTTGATCTGAATAATTTCCGTCACGTCCGCAAGGTGCAGAAGTTGCCATATAATATCTGAAAGCATCAGGATATTTTAGTTCAAAGTTTTCTAACACCGAAGTTGGAGAAACCACATTTCCTAGCGATTTTGACATTTTTGTTTCATCAATTGTAATCCAACCGTGTGCAAAAATATGTTTTGGTAATGGAAGTTCTAATGCCATCAAAATAGCAATCCAATAAATACTATGGAATTTTAGAATATCTTTACCGATTACGTGAACATCAACAGGCCACAATTTTTTAAATTGTTCTGATGGATTTTCTGTATCATAACCAATTGCAGTAATATAATTTGATAACGCATCAATCCATACATAAATTGACTGTTCAGGATCATCTAGAACATCAATACCCCAACCAACATTTGCTTTGTTACGAGATACTGAAATATCTTGAATGTCTTCTAACTGATTGATAACTTCATTTGCTCTAAAACTAGGAACAATGAATTCTGGGTTATCTTTAATATGTTTAATAATTGCATCTTTATATGAAGAAAGTTTAAAGAAATAATTTTCTTCTTTAACAACTTCTGGTTTTTTCAAGTGATCAGGGCAAAGACCATCTTCAGTCAAATCTTTTGGATTCAAGAAGCACTCACAACCTGAACAGTACCAACCTTCATATTCATGCTTATAAATATCACCTTTTTCAACTAATTTTTTAAAGATTTTTTGAACAATTTTTTCGTGGTCTTCATCTGTAGTTCTGATAAATCTATTGTAATCAACACCCAAAACTTTCCAAGCGTCTTTGAATTTTTGAGCATTTTCATCACACAATTCTTTAGGAGTTTTACCTTGAGCAGCTGCAGTTTTTTGAATCTTAATACCGTGCTCATCTGTACCTGTCAAGAAAAACATATTATCAGTTCTTTGAGAATAGTGTCTTGCAATAATATCTGTAAGAATTTTTTCATAAGCGTGACCAATGTGAGGTGCACCGTTTACATAATCAATTGCCGTTGTTAAATAATATTTATCCATCTCTTTTTCCTCTTAAAATCACATTTTATATAAAAATCCTACCATAAACACAGTATATTTTATCGTTTTCAATTTACAAAAGACACAAAAAATGATATACTTCTTGGTACAATAGGAGCTATTATGAAAAAGTTTATTTACATATTATTAGGAATTACACTACCAACTACTGGTACATTTGCACTTGTAGACCATTATAACCACCTTCCAGCAGGGCAATATGAATGTCCTGAAAAAGAAGAAGTTTGCGTAATCAATAAGCATAAGACTGGCGAATTGATATTCTCAGAAGCATGTAAAGAAGATATTACTTCTAAAATGTCAAAATATGCACCAATGATTAAACGTAACCAATGTAGAGTACTTCCTGACCCAGGTAGATACCACGTTTGTGAATATGCAGATGCTCAATGTACAGTAATCACATTAACAACAAGTACAACAATCTCTTGTACCAATAACAAAAAATACGTTATTCCAAGAGAACAACAACATATCATAAACGCAAAAGTTATGGCTGCAGTAGCAGAAGGAAAATGTAGAGATATGTTTGCCGAAAATGCAACTCCTATAACTGAAAGTAATACTCCTGCAGAAGAACAAACTCCTGCGGTTGAATCTACAGCACCTGAAACTCCAGCTCCTATTGAACCTGAAACAGTAGATCCTGCACAATTAGAATTAAGAAAGAGTACTCCTGTTCATACGACTGTTCCTGTAGAAGAAGAAATTCCAGAAGGAAACCCAGGATTTATCCCTGCAATCAATTACGACGTCAAAATAAATGCTCCAACAAAACCAATATATCAGAGAAAAAATTTAACTCCTGTAATTACTCCTGATATTCCTGCTAGAGTATTCACACCTATTGAACCTGAAAATGTTGTAAACCCAACTCCAGAAGTTACACCAGAAGTACCTGCAGCAATTGAGAAAAAAATAGAACCATTAAAAAGACAAGAATTACAAGATGAGATAAGAACAAACGTTGAAGCAGAACAAACTCCTGCTGATGATAGTGATTCTGTAATAAAAAGAATTTTGGATAAATATAGAAGATTATAATGAAAAGATTTTTATTAACAACCTTATCAATACTATTATTTGCAAACACCGCTTCAGCTTTTGAATTATTAAAAAGAGGTTCGCACACTTGCCAGTATGAATTCAACGGCAAGAACGTAACTTGCATAATGCATACAGACGGTAAAGGTACAGTCTTTTTTGATGGTGATTGTGATGCGGTCGAAGATGAAGCAACATTTGTTAAACAACACAATTGCCAATATAACAGAAATTCAACCAAAACTTATGTTTGTGAATATACAGATAGAACTTGTAATGCTATAATTTTTGGAAACGGAGCAAGCTCAACCTCTTGTCAAAAGAAAGGTAATTCCCAATATCAGAACTCCTTTGAGAATGTTGATAGAGTTCTTGAAGACGCAAAAAACGGAAAATGTCGTCCTGAGTTGTAACAAGTTATGACTTTATAGTGAATTTAGGCAATTTTTCTAGCTCAAAATACTTTATATACATGTAGGTGAATATAAAGGAATATTTTTATGGCTATAGATTGGGTTTATGCTTTAGATATGTGTGCATCTAATGGAATTTTAGACTATGATGCAGCAGCAGACATTCTTGGGGAAAAACCGCGATATATCGGACCTCCTGATATGTTAAATGTTCCGCCTCTAAAAGCTGCTTTATTACCACCTGAAACAAAATTACCTGACATGCCAAAAACAGATGAATTTGTGCCTCAACAAGATAGCTTAGTTGTTGAAAATCCTAAATGGAAAAAATGGTTATTCGGAATCGGCGCAACTGTTGCCGTTGGCGGAGCTATTCTTGCAACACTAGTAAGCAAAGGTAAAATTAAGCTTCCATCAAGCATGAAAGGGCTTGGTACAAAGGTTTGGAACACTATAAAAACTCCATTTACTTGGATTGCATCAAAATTTAAAAAGGCTCCAACTCCATAAATCATCAGGTTTACTTATAGACTTATGCCGTTAAAAAAGATATAATTTTTTTAATGGCAATATTAGAAGTTAAAAATTTAAACCTTGGATTTCAGTCTGAAGATACCTTCAGACAAGCTCTTTTCGATGTTTCTTTTACTTTAGAAAAGGGCAAAATGCTTTCTATAGTAGGTGAATCTGGTTGTGGAAAAACGATGAGCGCAATGAGTATCCTAAACCTTATTCCAAAAACCGCAAAAATCACATCAGGAGAGATATTTTTTAATGGAGAAAATCTCTTAGAAAAATCACAAAAAGATATGCAACAGATTAGAGGTTCAAAAATTGCACTAATACCTCAAGATCCAATGACATCGCTTAATCCACTCTATACCGTAGGGGATCAACTTTTAGAGATTTTGAAATTTCATCAAAAAATAGAAGGAGAAGCTGCCAAGAAAAAAGCAATTGAAGCATTAGATTCTGTCCAAATCCCAAGTGCTAAATCTAGATTAAATAATTACCCTCACGAATTTTCAGGCGGAATGAAACAACGTGCAATTATTGCAATGGCACTTGCTTGTAATGCTGAAGTTTTGATTGCAGATGAACCAACAACAGCACTAGATGTGACAATACAAGCTCAAATAATGAATTTACTAAACGATATTAAAATAAATAATCAAACTTCGATACTTTTAATCACACATGACTTGGCTTTAGTTAGCGAAAATTCGGACGATATTGCAGTAATGTACGCTGGTAGAATTGTAGAGCAAGCCCCAAGCAAAGAATTTTTTGCAAACCCTAATCATCCATATTCAAAGGCTTTATTAAAATCATTACCATCAAATCGCGGACAGAAACTAGAAACTATTCAAGGACAGCCTCCAACACTATCCCAAATAATCAATGGGTGCAAATTCAACCCACGTTGCGAATTTTGTATGGATATTTGCTCTCAACAAATCCCTTGCCTTGAAAACATTTCTCAGACACACAAAAGTGCATGTTTTTTAAATTCTTAAAATAAGGATTTGACCGCCAATAAAATTAAAATAAGACCGCCAGAAATTTCCAAATATTTTGACGGAATATTTTTGAATAATTTACCACTCCAAAAACCAATCAAAGACATTATAAAAGACGCAATTCCAATAATTATCCCAGAGATTAGCAAGGATGTTGAAGTTAGCCTAATTGAAGCCCCTGACACTAACGCATCAATACTTGTTGCAACACCCAAACCTAACAAACATTTCAAGCCAATACATTGAAACTCTTCTTTTTTAACTTGAAATGATTCTAAAATAAATTTCATCCCAAGAGCGAAAAATATTGCAAAAACTATCCATTTACTAAACGGAACAACAAGATTATATAAATAATCTGTACCAACATATCCAATTATAGGCATTGCACCTTGAAAAATCCCCATTACGAGAGCAAGACGTAGAGAGTTTTTCACCCTTTGAGTATTAAAAATTAACCCTTGTGAAAAAGAAACAACAAGGCAATCAATTCCTAAAGCTATTGCAAGTAAAATAATATCAATTAAACTCAACTTCTACCTCAAACAATCTTTTACAAGGATAAATATATTCCACCTTTATTTCGGTATCCAGAACTTTTTCAACAACTTCTTCAAACTCTTTCATGCCAGTAGTCAATTTTTCAACATCAGGCTCCGATAAAGTTTGACGAACATTTGCTTGATATGCCCAATCATCTAAAAATCTTGTAACTTGTAAATTTTTAAACGCAACTTTATTAAATCTTTTTGCAAAGTATTTAATCTTAGCACCACAAATCAAACTTCCTAAAGTATTTGCCGAAGTATTCCACGCAGAATATCCATAAAATTTCTCATCTAAATTATTTTTAAATAATTCATTTACAAAATTATTATCCGCCCCATTTGCGAACCTAACATCGGCAACCATATACGGTTTATTTGGAACAACAAATTTACCACCAAAACTTTCCGTATTTATCCCCATCACAATTTCACCTTGATGATCAATAAAATTATTCACATAGAGCAAAATATCAGCATCCTTCTCAGAAGCTAACTTCCCTCCAGCTAATTCTATTTGTCCTTGAACAGATTTTTCGATAGAAACATCTTCGTAATTTGAAATCAAATTTTTTGAAGCCTGTTCTAAAAATATTGGACAAATTTTTATATCACCTGTTATTGCTCGAGATAACAAACTCAATGGGATTTCATCTGCACCAGTTTTAGTAAATCCACCTAAATCTTCCAAAAATTTTGCTTCTTGAACATTAAATCCATATTCTGCGCAATCATCTTTGGAAAAAATTAGAGTATCAAACAAACCTTCTTTTTGCCATTCAAGATAAATTTTATTTATTTCAAAATTTCTTTTTCTTGTTGCAATATAATCATCCAAAATCTCAGACGGAATGATGTTTGTAATGCAACTTTCGCAACCCAATTTATGAGTTTGGAATGAATAATCAAAAATCTTTTTACCCCATTTTGACCAATACTCTTTTTCTTCTTGGTTTATATTGTTATTAGAAATACGCATAATACTTGAAAACGCATAAATCTTACATTCTTTTTCAAGAAGTATTTCTCTTAACTTTTCAATTCGACATTTTATTTCTTCAAAAGTTTCTGGACATCTTCTTGACGGAATCAATCCCCCATAAGCCAAAGTATCCAAAGACAAAACAAGAGCATCTAATTTTGGTAAAGATTTTAGCCAATCAAATAAATTTTCTATATCAGCAATTCTTTCTAAATCACCCAAAAATTTTCTTTCAGGTAAAAAGAATTCTATCTCTTCATCAATTTGAGAAATCAATTTAGGAAGAGTATAACAAACAGGTCTATTATCTATTGGCACAAATGCAATTTTCATAATAATATAATTGTATGCTAAAATAGAATTTAGGCAACGGAGTTAACATTATGACATGCGACAAAAATCCAGAAAAAATTAAATCTATGTTTGAAGAAATTGCTATTTACTACGATAAGGTGAATAACTTAATTTCTTTTGGCACACATTATTTAATCAAATACCTTTGTGTAAAAGAATTAAATATCAAACCACGCTCAATGGTATTGGATTTATGTTGCGGAACTGGGGATTTCACTAAGTTGATAAATAAAATTTTCCCTAGGGCAAAAGTTATCGGTATAGATTTTTCTGCCAATATGTTAAAACTAGCAAAAGAAAAAAATCCAAAAGGAGTTTTTCTACAAGCTGATTGTACCGCAATCCCTTTTTCAGAAAGAGAATTTAATTATGCTACAATTGGTTTTGGACTTAGAAATATCGAAAACAGACCAAAAGCTATTTCTGAAATTTATAGAATTTTAGATAATGATGGAATGCTTTTACATCTTGATTTTGGCAACCATAATAAACTAAGCAAAATTTTTGATATATTTGTTTCATTATTGTGCAAAATTTTTAAAGATAGTGCACAACATTATGAATACTTATTAAAATCAAAACAAGAATTTCCAACTCCTGAAGAAATAATTTCAGAATTTGAGCAAGAAGGTTTTAAATTCATTTCAAAAAAAGATTTCTTATTTGGTACAATTTCTGCCCAAATTATGCAGAAAAAACCTAAACAACTCGGTATTGATGCCCACCTTTTAAAACATCTGTAATACCTTCAAATGTTGCTTCTAAAATATAATAAATAGCTTCTTGTGTGTCGTATGCCAGATGAGGAGTTAATATGACATTTGGCAGTTTAGATAATTCTTTAACAGCTTGCGATGTTTCAAAACACATCAACGAAGATCTTTCTTTCTCAGTATCTAAATGCTCTGTATCAGAACAAGCAACAACGTCTAATGCAATTCCTCTAAACTTTCCTTTTTTTGCAAAATCTAACAAGCTTTGTGTATCCACAACTTCTCCTCTTGAAACGTTTATTATATATGATTTATCTTTCATCAATTCTAATTGTTCAGAAGAAATCAAATGATAATTTTCACTTGTGTAAGGCAAATGAAGCGTCAAAATATCAGAATTTTTCAAAACTTCATCCATCTCGAGATATTTAACATCAAAGGCTGCAATCAACTCTCTTTTCTGCACAGGATCACAAGCTAAAATATTCATCCCAAAAGAATGAGCATACCTACACACAGCAGACCCTATCGCACCTGTTCCAATAACACCTAATGTCAAATTATTCAAATCCCTACCACATAACATTTCAAACTTACTAGAATCATATTTGTCTGATATTAACAACATTGGATACAAGTTTCTCACCAACATCAAAATCATACCCATTGTAAATTGAGCCACAGACGTACAACCATAGGAATCTACATTTATCAATGCGATATGCTTACTCGCACAATAATCAACATCTATATGATCGTAGCCTGTCGAACGAGTAGAAATTATTCTCAAATTTTTAAACTTCGAAATTATATTTTTATCTAAAACGGAATTAATAAAAACACTTATAATCATAGTTTGCTCAAAATCTTCTTCTGATAAATTCTGAATAGTTTTTTCATTCAAACTTTCGGTAAAAAATTTAATATCAAAATTACCAAGCTTATGCTCTTCAAAGAAAACTTTCTCAGATTCTCTATAATCAAAAAACAGAACTTTACACGCCATAATTCTCTCCTTTTTTTCAAATTATTTATTAAAAGATAGAGTTTTCTATTGCCAAAAAGTACAAGTTTTTATAACTAAAAAGTATCCATATTACCAATGATAAATTCCAAAAAAACTTTTAATCTAAAATAGAAAGGAGACAATATGAAACATAATTTAATTGTGCGAGAACCAGAATTATATTTTGATAGCATCCACCAAGAATTAGATAATTTTTTACGAGACACATTTATCAGTCATACATTTGCTCATCCACTTAATATGATAAAAACAACAATATTACGACCTGCAATTGAAGTTATCCAAAACAAAGATAACTACAAGGTCAAAGTTCAACTTCCAGGAATAAAAAAAGATAATATTGATGTTGAGTTAGACAACGATTTTATGACAATATGTGCCGAAACTCACGAAGAAAAAGAAGAAGAAAAACAAGACGAAAACAACAAACGTTATCACACATCAGAATTCCGTTATGGTAAATACCAAAGAACAATTTCTTTTGATCAACCAATAAAAGCAGATGATGCACAAGCAGAATACAAAGACGGAGTTTTAACAATCACAATTCCAAAACAAAACATCGAAACAAAAGAACCAAAAAAATTAGAAATCAAAGATAAATCATAGATTTGTATTCCAATATTCGAATTATCCCCAGAGATTTTGGGGCATGCAAAACAAGCGAATGGAATACAGACGGCTGTGAATCGACCAGCATGACCCGATTCCACTCATTAAAACGAGAAACAGCCGAAAACACAGGGGCAGATTCCACTTTCGGAAACTGTCCCTTTCATAAAATTAAACATTCAGGCATGCCTAATTAGGCTATTTGTGAAATATTTTACAATTCTTAATAACAAGCAAAACCATGTAAAACCATGTCCCATCATGGGTTTGCATGGTTTAAAAAATCCAAAACCATGTCATGACATGCTTTTAGCCGATTTAAAAATCAAAAAGCCTGAATACAGCGCCATTACAGGGATACGTTACAAAACTTCATAAGAGCATGTTCTCATCTTGAAAAAAAATACTTATTTCCTATAATGAAAATATGAAGTCGGAAGTCATTGATATAAACGGCTTTAGGGGAGATTAATCGGGATATATTAAACATATCCGATTGGATAGTTAAATAATAAGTGGAGATTTATACATTGTTTAGAAGTAGGGATATGGGAAGAGCAGTTGCTGTAAGAAGATGGACTACGACTGCATTAGAGTGTTATAAGAGAGGATGTAATTGCGAAGGATGTTTTTATAGAGATTTCTTCAGCGGTTCTTCTCAAAAATGTCAAATGAAAGCATCAGTATTGGAATTAGTTAGAGTTATTGGAACTCCAGACGTTGAATTGCCACAATTTTTAGCAGATGAATAATGGGTTTACCCTTTAAAATTTATTCAAAATGTGTTATACTAAGAAAGTATTAGTATAGAAATTGGAGGTACAAATGCACATACACGTAAACGGCAGAAACATTGAAATTACAGATGCAATTAAAGCATACGTAAAAGAAAAAATCGGTAAAGTTGCAACTCACTATGATCAAATTCAAGGTATTGACGTAGTATTGTCTGTAATTAAAAACCCAGCTGCAGAAGGCAAACACATCGCAGAAGTTTCATGCAAAACAAATGCAGGCGTAATTCGTTGCGAAGAAGCTGCAGAATCTATGTATGCAAGCATCGATTTGTTAGCTGACAAATTAGCTAGACAAATTACAAAATTAAAAGACAAAAACATTTCTTCAGACAAAGCATCAATCCGTACAGGTATTGTTGAAGAAGTAGCTGAAGAAGCTGTTGAAGATGTAAAAGCTATTGAAGAATAATTAAAAGTTTTTATATTAAATCGATAATTAGACCGCTGTAGATTCTACGGCGGTTATTTTTATGACAAATCATTAAAAAAGTGGCTCTATAAAGAACCACTTTTCAGTTTATATAATAAACAACCATTAGCTAATTAAAATGTGCCTGCAGGTTTTTTCTGAGGAGTTGCACCTGGAATTGATTGCCAGTTTGCAGCCATGATTTTTTTGAATGATTTTAGAGCTGTATCTTCTAGTTCACCTAGTTCTTCAGCTTCCATAATCAATTCTCTTAGCGGCATCAAAGCTCTTTGGTCTCTTAAAACACCTAAAGCAGCCGCAGCACCTGCTCTAACTAATTCGTTTTCTGAACGATTTCTCATAACATCAATCAAAGCTGGAACAGCTTTTGTATCGTTCAATTTTCCTAATGAAGTTACCGCATAAATTCTTACGTTAACCCATTCGTCGTATAACATATTGATAATTTTATCAACAGCTTTTTTGTTACCGATTTCACCTAAAGCTCTTGTAGCATCACAACGAACATTTACTTTTTCGTGATCTAATGATTCAATTAAAGCGTCAGTTGCAACATCACCGATTTCAATTA
>JAFUPZ010000075.1 GCA_017472545.1 bacterium
AAAACTATCGAAATTAGAAAGTCTATTCTAAATTTGCTGAAGGAGACAATGTAAATGGAAAGCAAGAAAATAGTCCAAAGAACAATTGGAGCATTGGAAGATGACTTGCAACATTACACTATGGTTGATAAAGATAAGGTGAAAGCTAAATTTATTGAGTTTCAACTTAATGAGCAAAAACAAATACTTAAAGATTTAGAAAGGTTAGAAAAATTAGAAGAATTCGTGAATGTTTATAAAAATACTAATCAAAGATTTACAATACTTTTACAAGGAGAACGATGTATTTTACCTAATCCTACCTTTAAGCAAGAAATGTTGGTTAAAGAAATATTAGAGGCTCAATAAATGAATAAATACACTTTCGAAAAAGCAAAAGGTAATGGTTCATCGCAATGTCAAAAGTGTGGTTTGGTTTCATGGGATTGCTTTATGTATAAAGTAAAAGAGTTTGATGATCATAGAGTGTGTGATGAATGCAAAAAACATATGGAAAATGGAACAGAACATTTAATAAAAATTAGATGGCGTGATTTTACACCTAAATATTAAGAATAATCAAAAAAAAAGAGGAAGTTTAATTTTCCTCTTTTTTACTTGCTATATCTTGTCTGATCAATCGTCTAATGTAATCAGCTTTGTTTGGAACGGAGTCAAGCATTGATAGAATGTCGTTATCATTTTCGATATTAAATCGTACGTTAATGCAGCGAGTATTTTCTTTTCGCCATTCATTTCTTTGAGTTTCAGCTGCTTTTAATGCTTGCTTTTTAGTTTTATATTTGACGTTGTGAGCGCCTCCTCTAGTTTCCTTTTTTCTTGGCATATTTAGCTTGTCTCCTTTCTAATTTTAATTTGGCAGTTTCCAATTGTTCTTGTTCAAACTCATATGGTGGTCTATTTGTTTGTGTAGCTACCATGAACTTTTTCTTTTTAGGTATCCAGTGAAATGACGTGCATTGATTTTCTAAATCGATAATTTTTTGAGCGGTTTCCTCGTTTCTTGCCCAGACAACTTGCTCAAGTGAACCACCCTCGTTTATATATGTGAATTCAAATATATCATACATTTGTTCCATGTTATCACTCCTTTGTTTATTTTATCATTTTAATTTGATTTAATCAAATCATCTTTCTTCTGCGACAATTTCTTGAATTGCAGCTAATATCATAGCTTTCTTTGTTATGACATTTGTAGGTTGAAAATAAGTGTCAATATTGTGGATCCTATTCCTAACCATTATTAACTCTTCAACGTTCAATCCCTCTTGAATTAAGTTGTCATAGAACTCTAGTTTTTGTTCTGGAGTTAATCCTTTTGGAGTTCTAAAGAAAGTTCTTTTATTATTCACAACAATGTTATGGTCAAAATCTTCATCATCGTTGAATGGAGCAAACATGAGTTCAACTCTATCAGCAATCGTGTAAGATTGTTCTTTTTTGAATTTCTTACAAGCTTCTTCATATGTCATGAATTCAATTTCATTCAAGTATTCTGTTGTATGTGTATCGTAGTGCAGAACATACCAACATTTTTGTTCTGCTCTTTCTTCAATAGCTTTTTTAGCATATTCAACATTTTCTTTGCTAAATGGTAATATAACATTCATGTTTAATTTTCCTCCTGGTTTTTAATTTCTTCTAATACAGCCAAGACTACAGCTAATAGTAAGTCATCATCTTGACTCAAGTCATCTTGGACTCTTTCTTTATAGTTAGTCAATCTATTTATTAAATCACTAATATTTATTTCCATGTTATCCTCCTAAATCCAACTTAGTGTTGGTAATTTTTCTATGTTGTAGCAGATACAACAACAAGCAGTATTGAACGATGAAGACTTACCTAAAAATTTAATTCTCTTTTTAAAAATAATAATTGATAGTTTGTCTTTGTATCTTTCGTAAAATTCAGCTCGTTTTGGCGTCTCTAGCGTTGATAAAGGTAGAAGTAGGGCAAATGCCTTAAGTTTGCCTTTTTCGATTAAATCAAAGCTTCTTTTGATTATTTCGTATTGTAAGCTAAATGGTGGATTTGAAATCATCAAGTCACAATCCTTTGGTGGTTCAGTAATGAAGAAATCATTACCTAAATCATCGAACTTGTGTGTAGCTTTATACTGGAGATTTAATTCATCAGCTTTTAGTTTGAATTCAGAGTCATAATGATTGAATGGGAACCAAATACTTTTATAATTTTCAATTCCTATTAACTTATATATATCTTCAACTACCCAGCGAGGAGTAGCAACATGGTCTTTACTACTCACTTTTTCTTCTTGATAATCCATTTTGAACCTCCAGCAATAGTTCTTCATCGCCTCTTAATAACATGACAATTTCATCTGTTGTATCTGGTAATGGTTTCGTTACATTATTTCCACCATTTATTTCGCCGATAGTTCCTTTGGCGAATTTATTCATTTTTTCTCCAGTTTCATAATGCAAAATCCCATTAGTTAAATTTCTTGGAAGAATAGTTATTCCTATAACTTTATCTTCACAAATATTAAATTTTTCTTTTTTGCAAAAATACACTGAAGTTGACGAACCAAGTCCAAATGGACCATAAATTTCATAATGTAAATCAAATCTTTCGCAGATTTCTTTTGCAATTCCACCTACAATAATATCTACCCATGAAACCCATTTTAGTTTCTTTTGTTGTTTTCTATAGAATTCTATTCTTTTTTCACATGCCATAATTTTTTCTTCAAGCTTGTCTCTTTTTGTATAAAATTCATTATATTCAGTTTGGTATTGTTCTATATATTTTTGCATAATTTAATCCTCCTCATATTCTCCACATTCAACTGGAGTAGTGTTGTTATCAAAATCTACGATAACTAATTCTTCTTTTAAGTCACAGTAGAAGTCTCCTTCTCCTATGTACGTACAGTGTGTGCAATGCTCACATGTTGATGGTATTTGTTTGTTTTTCTTTGCCATGATTGTTCCTCCTAGTCTAAATCAACCAGAATATGATTGTTTCCTACAATGTTATAGAATTCATATTCTCCGT
>JAFUPZ010000007.1 GCA_017472545.1 bacterium
AGATATATTTTTTTGATACAGAAATATCTATTTGAGAAATATTAAAATTAATGTTATTCTAAACATATGATAGAAATAATGATTTTATACATTCTTTTGAAGCACGATTTGACAATGTATGCGATACATAAGCGTATACAGGAGAACTTTTTGGCGTTTACAAGTCCAAGTTTTGGTGCAGTAAAACCTGCTCTTGTTAGACTTGAAAAGCAAGGCTGTATTACTTCTTCAAAAATAATGTCAGATGGAGGCAAACTGTCTGTTTATTATTCGATAACAAAAGAAGGTTTGAAAGAATTGAAAAACTTATTGTTAAAACCTCTTTCTCAAAATGCATTACAATTTATGTCAGATTCTAGAATAAAGCTATCTTGTGTCTCATTTTTGGATAAATCCGATGCTGAAGAGGTTTTTCTTGATATAAAATCAAACGCGCTTTTGCATAAAGTTAATGCAGAAAAGATATTATCAGATGAATATACCCCACTTACATTTCAGCAACGTATTGTCTTGGATAATGCTGTTTGTGAATATAAGAATTTTATTTCATTAGTAGAAGGATTAGAAAAATCAAATGCCAGCAATCGTTAATAGTGTTTTAGAAGGTTCAATAGCTGAAGAATTAGAAATCACCAAAGGAGATGAAATCCTTTCTATTGATGGCTGTAAAATGCTTGATATGATTGATTATAACTTTTATATGAAATCGGAATTGATTACTATTGAAGT
This sequence comes from bacterium, assembly GCA_017472545.1. Classification (GTDB taxonomy): domain Bacteria; phylum Cyanobacteriota; class Vampirovibrionia; order Gastranaerophilales; family Gastranaerophilaceae; genus Zag111. Next base: position 730 of record JAFUPZ010000007.1, read on the forward strand.
TAAAAAAGCTAATGGTGAAATTGAAGAAATTGAAATAGAAAAAGATTACGATGAAGATTTAGGTATAGTCTTTGAAAGTGCTGTTTTTGACAAGATTAAACCTTGTTTAAATCATTGTATTTTTTGTTTTGTCGATCAACAGCCAAAAGGTTTGAGAGATACTTTGTATATAAAAGATGATGATTATCGTCTTTCATATTTGCAAGGTACATATATAACATTAACAAATCTAAAAGATGAAGATAGAGATAGAATTAAACGTATGCACTTAGGACCGTTTTATGTATCTGTTCATACCACAAATCCTGAGTTACGTGTAAAGATGCTTAGAAATCCTAACGCAGGTAAAGCTTTGGATAATCTTCAATGGTTTAGAAAAAATAAAATTCCGTTTCATGCACAAATTGTTCTATGTCCAGGGATAAATGACGGAGCTGAACTTGATAGAACTTTATCTGATTTGGCGGAATTGAAGAATACAGTTTTATCCGTGGCTATTGTTCCTGTTGGTTTGACTCAGTTTAGACCAGACGGTGAATTAAGACGTGTTGATAAAAAATGTGCAGCAGAAACTATAGAAATTGCTTCTAAGTATAAAAGGGTTTGCTGTTCAGATGAGTTTTTCTTACTTGCTGAAAAACCTATTCCTCCTGCAAAATATTATGGTAATTTTTCTCAATTGGATGATGGTGTAGGCTCACTTAGGATGACTTTGGATGATTTCTATTGTCAAAAACTTCCTAAGTCTATTTCTAAGCCGTACAAGCTCGTATTTGGCTGTTCTTATGCGGCAAAAGATATGTTAAAAGAGGTTTGTGTAAGTTTAAATAAAATTAAGAATTTAACAGTTGAGGTTTGTCCTGTAAAATCTGAATATTGGGGACAAGATATTACTGTTGCAGGGCTTATTACTACAGATGATTTGATTAGAACTGTAAAAGATGTAGATTGCGATGAAGTTATTATTCCGTCAATTATGCTAAGACCTTATAGTGAAGACTTTTTAGATGGAAAAACTTTGACTTATGTAAAAGAGCAAACAAACAAAAACTTCTTTGTTCAGAATAATATTTATTCCTTAAAAGAAGTTGTTGATTATATTAAAACTATATAGAGTTACACGTTTGCGTCAATGTATTTTGCAATATATTCTTGGCTGGCATTCTCTTTTTGATTATATAGATTGTTAATTTTATCATCTAACTCATGGATACGTTGTGTCGTTTTCATAATAGCTTTATCGTATTTTGCTAATTTAGCGCTAGTATGATATTTGTGGCTTAGTGCGATTTCCATTTCTTCTCTTTTTCTTGCGTTAGGCATTTTTGAAATCTTTTTCATTGTGTCTGCAACTCTTGTATTGTCACTTAGGCGAATTTTAAGAACAGAATCATATAAATACTTAATGTGGCACATTACGTGAGCTTTCTTTTCACCATTGGCTGCTCTATTAATAATCATTACTCTTGAATATTCGCCAATCCCATCTTTTTCAATACTTATTACATCATCAGTTTTTGAGGCTTTAAGTAAATCAATCATAATTTTTGTTTGTACATCATGATCTTGAGCGTATCTTTTTAAATAGCGTTTTGTTTCTGGATCATTAGAGAATTTAGCCATAAATGGCATTGTGCTGTAAGTGTTAAAATTAACCTGCATGTTTATACCCCTTATCTTTCTTAACATGGGTATTAAAACTCATAAAAATATTTTTTGCTAGGGGTAAAATATTTTTTACAATCTAAGGTACAGGGTCGTATCCGCCTGGGTGCCAAGGGTGGCATTTACAAATCCTTTTTATTCCCAGCCAACCACCTTTGATTGCTCCATATTTTATAATAGCTTGTTTTGTGTATTCTGAACATGTTGGAGTGAAGCGACACACTGGGGGCGTGAATTTTGAAAACCATTGATAAATCTTTATAAGAAATAATAAAACTTGTTTCATTTTCTTATGAATTCACCTCTACATTTACCCCTAATCAGTTATATAAGCATCACCGATTGTGTCGATTGCTTCAACCTTAATATCTGTAATAAGTTCAGAGTATGAAATTACAACTACAGTTGGAATATGTCTTTCTAACAACTGATACAACGGTAGACGAATTCTTGGTGAACAAAGAACAACTGGTTGGCGACCGCAAGTTTGGTGTGCTCTCAATAATGTTGTAGCTGTTGTTTCAATAAGTTCTTGTACTTGAACAGGGTTAAGCAAGAACATTGTACCAAGCTCTGTTCTTTGACAAGAATCATCCAAGATTTTTTCCCATTCAGGAGAAAGTGTTAGAGCATAAAGAACTCTATCGTCCTGAACATTAGATAAACATATTTGACGACCTAGTGCGGCTCTTAGACGCTCAGATAAAATATCTGGTTCTTTTGAAAATCTTGCGTAGTCGCAAAGTCTTTCAAATACGAAGATAATATCTTTAATAGATACTTTTTCTCTAATCAAGTTAACAAAAATCTTACGCAAGTCTGAAGTTGAGATGATTGTAGGAACAAGGTCGTTAACCAATGTAGGGTCTTGAGAACGTACAAGTTCCATAAGCTTAAGTACATCTGTTTTTGTCATAACATCGTCAACGTGTTTTCTTACACATTCTTGCAAGTGAGTAACAATAACATCTGTTGCGTCAACAGCCGTAACCAAACGCGCAGAACGAGCATCATCTTGGTTAATCCAGTATGCTTGTGTTTGGTATGTAGGGTCAATACCGATAATTGCATCTTCTGGAACTTCTTTTTTCATAGAATCCCATTGATCCGCAATTACCATGAATTTACCAGGGTAAACATAACCTGTTGCAACTGTGTTACCACGTATTGAAATCATGTATTCATTAGCATCTAATGCAGATGAGTCCATAATACGAATGTTTGGTAAAATATAACCTAATTCATCTGTAACTCTTTGACGTAAAGCTGCAATCTTAGCTAATAATTGACCTTCTTGATCAGGGTCTGCAATGATAAGTAGGTTGGAACCAACTTGCAAGCTTAAAATATCAACCCCTAAACGTTCGTACATTCTGTTAGGGTTAACAAGGTCTTGCATGTTTTGTCTAACATTTTCCAATTGTCCCAATTGAGATTGTACATCGGCATTGATAAGTACTTGGAAG
>JAFUPZ010000008.1 GCA_017472545.1 bacterium
CCAAGTCAAGCAAAATGCTTCTTTCAAGATGTTTGGTCTTTCGGAAGTGTTAGGTTCTTTTGATAAGATTTTGAGAATTTGATCTATATCTGCTTTTGTGAATTTTTTAAGTTTTCCGTTGCGAGCGCTGTTTAAAAGATCAATACATTCTTGTTCGAATCTACCACTCATAGACCATAATCCACAGAAAGGAAGTTGTAACCCTTTTTGATTATAAATGGATGTTTCTATTGAACTTTCGAGAGCAGAAGTTTCCGCCTGAGCTACAGTATTCTCAGTTGTTTGAGGAGTTTGTATATTTACATTATTTGTGTAAATCTTATCTACTTGCATAATTTACCTAGAAGAATTCTACCTATAATAATAAACAATTTTAAGATAAGAAATTGCTAAAAATAAAGTAGTATGTAAATCTATGTTAAATGATTTCTGCTGCAGTGCAATGAATTCCACCCATAAATTTGAAGAGTTGTTCAGTTAATTTTTCATCAATGAAATGAATGTTTTCTGGTTTAATATATGGGTAAAGACTCTCGATAAACATTTTCTTTGTGCTAAAGCCTGTCAATTCTTCAATTTCTGGTGTGATACCTAACTTTCTATCAAGTAAAGAAGCGTTGGTGACATAAACAAGTTCACCATTTTGGTTTTTGGTAACTATTGCGTTAATGAAATTATTATCATATAGGTTTTCTAATTCAATGCCAATATTTTGATTTTGAGAAACTTCAAATGTTTTGAGTTCAATATATTTTTTCACTCGATGTTGAATGTCTGTAGAGTGGCCTTCTGCAAGTTCTTTCAGATTTTGCATATTTGATGCAAAATTGTTCAGTAATTCTTTCTCTTTGTTAGGGTTTTTGATAGGTTCCAAATAGTAGTGAGTTCCAGGAACTGGTATTGGGTTAAATCCGCTATCAGTCAAAGTTTTAATTATTTCGGAAGTCGTTGTTTGAGGTTTGTATTGTGCAAATTTTTCAGTAATATCCCATTTCGCAATTTCTGTTTCAAGTTTATCTATTATAGATTCTAATTGCGCTTTTTGTTCTTGTGTGATGTCTGTTCTTGAGTGATGTTTTCTAAGATTTTCTAATCCTTTGTTTAACCCTTCTAGAGTTTTTGTGTAATCTGCAACCAAAACATTGCCATTATCAAGTGGTCTTACGAATAAATCCAAATGCCAATCAAGGCGTGGTAAAGCACAGATCTCTTCAACTCCGAAAATTTGTTTAAATAAATCTTGCGGGTAGATGTTTGCTTTGTTATCACCTACTAACAATTTTTTTATCCCGTTTACTTCGCAAATATAAAAATTGCCTCCTCTCAAGTGTGGTTCTGATTTAATTGTCGGCATTTTTAGAACCTTGCTTAACCCTTCGGCACTTGCTCTTAGTGTTCTTTTTAAAAAATCTCTTGTATTATCAAAAAGAATTGCGCGGGTATCCATTACAGTTATATAATCTTGTGCCCAAATGAGTTTGTTTTGAGAAGCAAGTTCATTTTGTTCTTTCCTAATAGATTTCGATGCAATACTTGGGGTATATATATCTACTTCCATAGATTTTGCAAGTCGTTTTAATGCGTCAGCACATCTTTTATCGCTTACGAATAATCCTCTGAGAGGTCTTGCATCATATCCTGTGAAATTTTGTGTAGTATATTTTATTTCCATGTGTAAATCTTTCTTTAGGTTGTATAATGTCTGTGATAATAGAAATTTGCTAATAGAAATATTAACTAATGTAAATTTAACTCCGAAATTAGTCAAAAATTTATATTTAGGGGTTTTTGACGAAGCATAATTTAGACTCAAATACAAGTAAACAAAAAAGGAAAATTCAATTATGATTAACAACGTTACATTTACCGGCGTACAAAAACAAATTCAACAATTTATGTCAGATGCTGCTCATGAATACATGTCAACAGGAAAAGTTTTCTCACCAGCAGAAAGAGCAGTAGCTGAAGAAATTTCAGCACAAGCTGCAAAATCTTCTGAAGCAGTTGAAGTTCCATTCTTCAATCACAGAGGTGACGTAAATAACAACCCAACAGCTAATGTTGTTGCTAAATTACAAGATTTGGAAGCTGCTAAAAGTTATGCTAGATCTCACGGTGTTCATATCGCTGAAGAAGCTGCAGAAGCTGTAGAAGCTGGTTTAAAAGCAAACGCTTAATAAATTTATTACAAAACTGAATAACGAGGCTATTTGATTATAGTCTCGTTATTGTTCTAAAGGTCTCAAATGCAAATAAATCCGAATTACAATTATAGTTATAATACCCCATCATTTAATGGTCTAACAAAGATTTATGCGATGACTGATTCTCATCAGGAAACTCGTAAGACTTGGGCTTTTTTATCTAAGATTTTGGCAGAAGCAAAAAAAGATAAAAATGTATTGTTTTTGAATGGTGGAGATATGTTTAAAGGTATTTATCCTCAACCATTAGAACGTGATTGTTATATTGCGATGAAGGATGCAAAACCGGATGCAGAAATGGTGTTTACTATTGGTAATAACGATTTTGGATTTTTTAAAGAAAACTTAGATTTTTTAATTGATACGGTAACTCAATTTGCAAGGAAAGGTATTCATACAGTTTGTGCGAATATTTTCGAAGCAACTGGAAAACGTCCGGCATGGTTAAAGCCATATACTGTTGTAGAGTTAGATGGTGATAGAACTTTTGTTACAGGTTTTTGTATAAACAATATCAACACTGCAAAATTTGGAATTGTTGCAAAATCTCAGGATGAGGTGTTGGATGAAGTTGTTGAGGCTATTGTAAAAGAAAAACCTGATAATGTTGTGATTTTAAATCATGATTTTATGCCATCAAGTAAAGCTATTGTTGAAAAATGCAAAGCAAAAGGTGTTGATGTTGATGTTACTATTGGTGGACACGATCACGACCCAGTTATAAATGATGAAGCTTTGCGTATTTATTATCCTGAACCTTTTAGTGATTCAATGTATAAAATGAGTTTGGAAAATACTGACGGCGTTAAGAAATTTGCTGTTGATGAAGTTATAAAACCAGAAGGGTTGAAATTGGATGAATCATTTGCGCCAGCAATTGAATCTTTTGAAAAAGAATCACACTTATTAGATGAGGTTGTTCCTTATACTTTGAATTTAACAAAACAATATTCAAGACCTTGTCCGTTAGGTAGTTTTTTGGCAGATGAAATGAAAGAAGTTTCTGGTGCTGATGTAGGCTTTTTCTCAACAGGTTTTTTAATGAAAGGTATGGATTATAAGCCTAATGCGATGATAACAAATTATCTATTTAAAAAGACTATGAGTGCGCAAACTCCTATTAAAATTGCAGAATTATCAGCATATGATTTGAAAGAGGTTTTTGCACATTCGCTACGTCAATATGCTTTACCTCAGTCAAATCCTAAGTTTTTACAATGTTCTAATAATATGAAAATAGAAGGTTCTACAAACTTAGAAAGTGGTATTTGGGAAGTTAAACAAATTTTTATTGATGGCAAGCCCCTTTTTGATAAGGATGGACGTCCGTTTGATTCAAATAAAAAATTTAGATGTGTAATAGATTGCTTTATTGCAGAAGGTGGGCAAGGGTTTTCAATGATTAAAGCTGCAAGAAAATCAGAAGTATTTATTAATGATGAGCAAGCTAAGATCAATGATATTTTGATGAATGGATTGAAAGAAGCTTCAATAAATTATCTACCAGGTTCTGAATATCCATGTTTTAAAATAGTCGAAGTGTAATTTTTCTGGTATAATTAGAGCAAAACTTAATTGGAGATATTTATGAGAGACGAATTGTTATCGATTATTGAAAAAAATAGTAGAATTGATTTTAGTGAATTAGCTGTACTATTAGGTCAGCCTGAAGAAAAAGTGTTAGAAGAACTTTCTAACTTGGAAAAAGAAGGAATAATCTGCGGTTATCATACGTTGATTAATTGGGAAAAAACTTCTATTTCAAAGGTAACTGCTTTAATTGAAGTTAAAGTTACTCCTCAACGAGGTACAGGTTTTGATAGTATTGCAGAACGAATTTATAATTATCCTGAAGTAAAAGATGTCTACCTTATTTCAGGTGGGTACGATTTAATGGTGATTTTGGAAGAAAAATCTTTGAAGGAAATTGCAAATTTTGTTTCTTATAAATTATCAACTTTGGATAATATTTTTAGTGTTGCGACTCATTTTATTTTGAAAAAATACAAAGATCACGGCACAATTATTAACAAGAAAAATAAAGATGAAAGAGAGATTATTACCCCATGAGAAAGTTTTTATCAGATGCAGTCGTAAATATTAAACCTTCTGGAATTAGAAAGTTTTTCGATATTGTAAGTGAGATGAAAGATGCTATTTCTCTGGGTGTTGGGGAGCCTGATTTTGATACTCCTTGGCATATCAGAGATGAGGGTATATATGCTTTTGAGCGTGGTAAAACTTTTTATACCTCTAATGCTGGCTTGAAAGATTTACGAATTGAAATTGCAAACTACCTAAAACGTACTCAAAATCTAGAGTACAATTCTGATAATGAAATTATAGTAACTGTAGGTGGTTCAGAAGCTATAGATATTGGCTTAAGAGCAATTATAAATCCAGGTGATGAAGTTATTATCCCACAGCCTTCGTATGTTTCTTATGAACCTTGTGCAGTGTTAGCTGGTGCAAAACCTGTTATTATAAACTTGAAGGCGGAAAATGAATTTCGTCTTACAGCAGATGAGTTGCGAGCTGCAATTACTGATAAAACAAAAATTTTAATCTTACCGTTTCCAAACAATCCAACAGGTGCGATTATGGAGCGTAAGGATTTGGAAGCGATTGCTAAAGTTTGTATTGAAAAAGATATTCTTGTAATGTCAGATGAGATTTATGCAGCTTTAACTTATAAAGAAAAACACGTTTCTATTGCAGAAATTGAGGGTATGAAAGAACGAACAATTCTAATCAATGGCTTTTCTAAAGCCTATGCAATGACAGGCTGGCGTTTGGGTTATGCTTGCGCGCCAAAAGATTTGATTCAACAAATGACAAAAATTCACCAGTTTGCAATTATGTGTGCACCAACAATTAGCCAATATGCTGCGGTTGAGGCATTGAAAAATGGAGATAAAGATGTTGAAGAAATGCGTCAAGCATATAATCAACGTAGAAGATTTTTAATGGATTCATTTAAGAAAATGGGGCTTGATTGTTTTGAACCGTTTGGAGCTTTCTATGTGTTCCCTTGTATAAAAGAATTTGGGATGACTAGTGAAGAATTTGCAACTAAATTTTTACAGGAAGAAAAAGTTGCAATTGTTCCTGGTACGGCATTTGGCGACTGTGGTGAAGGATTTTTAAGAATTTCTTATGCTTATTCTCTAGAAAATCTAAAAGAAGCGATAGGACGTTTAGAAAGATTCATTACAAAATTAAGAAATCAAAAATAAAATAGTATTCATTAAAATAACCTGTATGTCTAATTTTTTGGTGATTGTTTTTCGATAATATACTTTTATCGGAGATTAGTTATGAAGAAATTTTTATTATCTGGTTTGATGTTTTGTTTTTCGTTTTTACCTGTAATGGCAGAAAATATCCATTTTGATGATGGAATTTATAAATTAAAATCTGTAGATAATGACAATTCCAAAATAGAAAATGAATATTATAAAGATGGTGAAAATGAGGATTCTTGGACAAGTAAAGTAGAGATAATTTATCACCCTGATGTTTCTAATCCTTTGAAATATGCATCAGATATGGATAAGAAAATTTCTACAAAAGAGAATTTGTTGTTGTTAAAATTTGTCCAAAACAAAAAACTGGATATTGCAGTTTTAACGTATTTAGAAAACGAGTTAAAAGATGACTGTGCCTGTTTTATTTATAATGTTTTGAAATATGAAAAACATCCAGATAAAGGGATTATGGTTTTAAGATTTGCAAAAAAATATATTGTAAATTCAAATGAAGATATTAAACGTATTGCTAATGAAGTAAAATTGATTAACGATGATTATATGGAAAGAATTATAATCTCACCGATTCCGCCGATAGTAAAAGAAAATATTAACTAAAAGAAAAGGCACTTTGTTAAAAGTGCCGTGCGATTATTTTAGAGTAAATGTATTTGTGTGCGCGTGTATCTGCGCACACTTTATACTAATGAATACTTCTCTTTGTATTCATCGTAAGTCTTGCTAAAATCTTTATTATCATAGGATTTTAATTGTTTTATAAATTCGTGTTTGTCGATAGTTAAGTCGTTAGCTTTTAAAATAGATGCTCCGATATTTGAGCAGTGGTCAGAAATTCTTTCAAAATCATTGAATAATTCAGAGATTAAAAAATCTAACTCAATTGGGCATTCGCCATATTGAATTCTTTTGATATGACGATTTTTTGCTTTTAAGACTAATCTGTCGATAACTTGTTCAAGAGGTTCAATTCTTAAAGCAAGTTCATTGGAGTTTCTTGCAAATGCGTGATTTGTCAATGTCACAACCTCAAGAACGGCGCCGACAATTACTCTAATATCTTCAATAAGTTCTGGCGGAAATTCCATTTCTTTGTTTTTCTTTTCTTCTGCAATATTTAAAATGTTTATTGCGTGATCGCCAATTCTTTCGTAATCTCCAATGATAAGTAGCAATCTGGCAATTGCATTACTTGTTTCTTGAGCAAGCTCTTTGTTTGAGGCTTTTATTAGGTAATTTTCCATTTTGTCTTCAAATAAATCGATTAGTTGTTCGTTTTTATTGATAACATCAGCTTTTCTTGGTTGGAAGTTTTTAAGTTGTTTAGTCGCATAAAGAACGTTGTTTTTAACAAGTTTTGCCATTTCCACAACTTTTTGATTAACTTCTAATGTTGCAAGTTCTGGTGACAAAAGTAATCTTTCGTCTAGGAATACAACTTCTTCTTTTTTTGTTTTTGTATCTTTTACAAGGAAGTTTGCAATATTTTCCAATTGTTTAATAAATGGGAATAGCATAATTGTTGTTGCGATATTAAACATTGAGTGTAAAATTGCAACACCTGCAGGATTGATATTTTGGCTTAAAGTTGGAATATTAAATAATAGTTTTCCTAGTTCAAATATGCATAAGAATATAATTGTACCAATTATGTTAAACGTTACGTGAACTACAGCAACTTTTCGCGCATTTGAGTTAACTCCTATACTTGAAATAATAGCAGTAATACAAGTTCCTATATTTTGCCCCATAATAATTGGTAATGCCATAGAATATGTTATGTCGACTTTCATAACAAGAGCTTGTAGCATACCAACTGAAGCTGCTGAACTTTGGATAATTGCAGTAATCATTGTGCCGACCAAAACCCCAAATAATGGGTTATTAAATAGTGTCATCAAATTGATGAATTTTTCGGAATGAGATAGAGGTTCCATTGATGTACTCATAAAAATCATACCAGTCATCAAAATTGAAAATCCTAAAAATACACTTCCTACATTTTTATTTTTATTAGATTTTGCAGCAAAAATCATAAGAACCCCAACGAGTGCAAGTATTGGAGTGAATGATTCTGGTTTAAACATTCTAATAACTACGTTTGTACTTTCTATACCTGACAAACTTAAAATCCAAGCTGTGATGGTTGTACCAATGTTAGAACCCATAATTACACCAATAGCTTGGGATAATTTCATTATTCCTGAGTTTACAAGACCAACCAGCATTACTGTTACTGCAGATGAACTCTGTATAAGTGCTGTTATTGCAGCACCTAATAAAAGACCTTTTGTTGGGCTTGATGTCATTGTTTTTAATATTTTTTCTAATTTACCGCCTGCAATTTTTTCAAGTCCAGCTGACATTACATAAATCCCATATAAGAAAAATGCTAGTCCGCCAAATAACTGAAGTATGCAAAATATATCAAATTTTTCCATAATCTTTTTCCTTTAAGTTAAAAAGGGCAGATGAAATCTGCCCATAATATTTAGCTTCCTTTAAAATGTGCCAAAATAATCATTCCTATAGTCACAAGAATTACAAAAATGATTGTACTTAATGCGCCTGTCCCTTTACTTTCAGTGTAATGGCTTTTGTTTAAAGCCGGTCCATTATTTGAATTATTATCTGTCATTATTAATGTTCTCCTATTTTAAGAATCTCAAATATACATAAGCTGTACTTATGATAAGTGAAACTGTTACAATACATACTCCGTATTTTAAAAATCTCATAAATGAGATTGGGTAACCTTCTTTGCTTGCGTTTTCAGAAACGATAACGTTAGCGGCAGCGCCGATAATTGTCATGTTTCCACCAAGACAAGCACCTAGTGATAAAGCCCACCATAGAGGGTATGTGTATGTTGCCCCCATAGTTTTCTGAATTTCAACAAGCATTGGAGCCATTGTTGCTGTGTATGGTATATTGTCAATAATTCCTGAGATAATACCAGATGCCCAAAGAATTAACATAGATGTTGCAGTCTGGCTTCCTTGAGTTACTTTTAGAATCCATTCTGCCATCAATTTAATTCCGCCTGAAGCTTCTAGTCCCCCAATAATGATGAATAATCCTATGAAGAAGAAAATTGTATTCCATTCAACATCTCTAAGAATTTCAGTTGGTTTTTCAAATAGTAACAAGAAGCTGGCACCAAGCATAGCGACAACACAAGTTTCCAAGTGCGTAATATCGTGTGTCATAAAACCTAGTATAACCAATGCTAATACTATTGTTGAACGTAACATCAAGTTCTTATTTGTAATCGTATTGCTATTATCAATGTTTGCAACTTCTGCCATTTTTTCAGGACTTGCAACAAGTTTCTTTTTGAATAATAAAGCTAATGCTACTACTACCACGAATAAGATTATTGCAACAACAGGTGTTAGTTCTTTTACAAAGTCCATAAAAGATAAGTTTCCAGCTGAACCAATGATGATGTTTGGAGGGTCTCCAATAAGGGTTGCTGTACCACCAATGTTTGATGCAAAGATTTCTGTTAATAGATATGGTATTGGGTCTATATCTAATTTTTTTGCAATAGCAAATGTAATTGGCATAATTAAAATAACTGTTGTTACGTTATCTAAAAATGCACTAACTACTGCTGTAAATAGACCTAATGCAAACAGAACTTTAATTGGATGTCCTTTTGTGAATTTTAAAAGTTCATTAGCAAGCCAATTAAATACCCCACTTTTGGTCGTAATTGCGACAATAATCATCATTGCAACAAGTAAGAAAATTACATTAAAGTCTACAAAATTAATAAAGTAATGTGGATTTAATGCTTCTCCGATATTTTTTGATTGGCTAACTAAGCCTAAAACTATAGTAACAGCAGCTCCTAAAAGTGCGATTGTTACTTTAGGTATTCTTTCTAGTGCTATAAATATATAAGCTAATATTAGTAAACCAGCAGATATTGAAACACTGTGAGCTGAAATAAATTCTGCTAACATTTTTTACCTCCTTTAAGAGCTGCAATTGCACACGCAATTGCCAAAGCAATCTCAGAATCATTATTTGCTGCTGATTTTTTCTTTGATGTAGTTTGTTCTTCTTCAACTTCTTCAGGGAAGTATTTGCCCAAGAAATTAATGATTTTAGCATTGATGTTCATTACAAAAATCATAATTACAAGGAAGAAGAACACGAAACCCATACCAATAATCATTAGAAGGAGTCCGTCCTTCCATAATTCGATACTCATTATTTCTCTCCTATTAAATTGTATAATCTGTTCTAAATGATTTAGTTATACAAAGGAGATTAGGGTGCTCTTGTGCAAATCTCATTTTTTAGCAGAGGAGATATTTTATGAGATTTGCTAAATAAGGTTTTATTATATTTGTTTGATGTTATTTGTTGTAATAATTTATTTTGGGAAGATGTTCTTGCGATTAATCCCCCACTAAAAGTATCTCTTCTTGATGTTGATGCACTAATTTCGTGTCTTTGACTATTTGCTGATGTTATTGAGTTTTCGTTAATATCGTCAGATAAAATTAATTCTGGTTCATCAGGAATCGATACACTATCCAAAATTATTTGTTGTTGTGAATTAAAATTTATAGAGTCAAAAGATATTTCTCTTGCGTTAGCGCTAAGGGAAATGAAAAAACAAACTACTATAAAAAATATTTTAATAAAATTTTTCACGCCCATATTCTACCATAAAGATACAAATAATTCTCTTTGCTGTATTGGATAATTTTATATTTCTATATATTTGAACAAAATACCATGCTCTTTCGTTATAAGCATGTTACCTTATGTGATGTCGAAAGGAGAAATGTAGTATGAAAAAGATAATTTGTTTAATAGCGCTGGCGGTAGCTTTTGTTGGAATACCTTGTTATGCGGCTCCTGGAGGACATCACGGAGGAGGACACGGTGGACATCACGGTGGAGGCATGAGAGGTCCAGGCGGGCATGGTGGAAGACCAGCAATGCATGCTGGGATTTCTCGAGGTCATTCAATGGGACATAGGCCAGGTGGACACGGTCCATCTGTAGGTCATAGACCACCAATGCATGTCGGTGGAGGGCATAGACCTCATGTCGGTGGTATTCACAGACCTCCTCATCATCACGTGGGTCATCATAGACCTTTACCACCACCAATTTATAGACCTTATAGACCATACATAAGACCTTACTATCCTTATTACTATTCTTCTATATATTATCCATACACAACATATTCTTACTATCCTTCTACCTATGTTTATGACCCAGTTGTGACAACTCCTGTTACAACTGCGGTAAATGGAGTTGTGGTTACGGATCCTTACCTAAAAGTAAATACTGCTGCAAATGTTATCAATGCTGCAGCTAATGTTGCTACGATGGTACGCTACTGGACTTGGTAAGTCCTCGGCCGGACGGGGCAATATGCCACCAACGGCTGGTGAAAATTGTAAGGCAAACGTGCTCCGCAGGGCTTTTACTCGGCCGGATGTGGCAATATGCCACCAATGGCTGGTGAAAATTTTAAGGCAAACGTGCTCCGCAGGGCTTTTACTCGGCTGGATGTGGCAGGGGTAAATATTATGCATTTACATCTCCTCCAAATGGAGGAGATTTTTAGTGTTTTACTAAAGAAAAATTTTAACTTGTCGATATAGAGAATATAGATATGAAAAACGAAAGTTTTTCATACCTCCTCCCCAAGTCTGGTAGCCGTTCTTTTTGAAACGGCTTTTTTTTATGTCTAAAATTAATCGCAATAAAAAACTCTGAGAAAATATCTCAGAGTTCTTTTAATTATATATTTACTTACCCCTAGCCTACTTGCATTTCTTTTTCAAAACCAAACAATGAACTTACAGATTCATCATCGTGGATTCTTGAAATTGCTTGAGCAAGTAATGGAGCAACTGAAACTTGTTTAATATTTGATGGCATTTTGCTCATATCAAGTGGAATTGTGTTTGTAACGATACATTCTGTAATCGGAGCTGAACCCAATCTTTCTACTGCAGGACCAGAGAATACTGGGTGAGTTGCACCAACGTAAATCTCTTTAGCACCTTTTGATTTTAAAAGTTTTGCAGCTTCACAAATTGTGCCTGCTGTATCAATAATATCGTCAAACATCAAGCAAACTTTGCCTTCAACATCCCCAATAACGTTAGTTGCGATAGCTTCGTTATGTTTGTCACGTCTTTTATCAATAATTGCGATAGGGCAATCAAGTTTTTTTGCAAAGTGACGAGTTCTGTTTGCACCGCCCATATCTGGGGATACTGCAACCATATCATCAGGATTGATATTTAAACTTTTAATATAGCTTACTAAAACATTTGTTGCAAAAATGTGGTCTACTAGTATATTAAAGAAACCTTGAATTTGACCTGTGTGAAGGTCCATTGCAAGCACTCTGTCTGCACCTGCGGTTGTTAGAAGGTCTGCAACTAGTTTTGCAGTGATTGCTTCTCTTCCTGAGGTTTTTCTATCTTGTCTAGCATAACCATAATAAGGGATTACAGCAGTGATAGTTTTAGCACTTGCGCGTTTAAATGCATCAATGATAATTAATAATTCCATTAGGTTTTCGTTTACAGGATTACATACAGGTTGAATGATGAAAACATCATCACCACGAACACTTTCTTTAACTTGAACATAAAGTTCTCCGTCTGCAAAGTTTTTAATGACCATTGGACCAACAGTTGTTCCTAAATAATCAGCGATTTCTTGGGCTAATTTAGGGTTAGAACGACCTGAAAATAGTTTAATATCGTGAGTTGGGTTGATTGCTCGTTCTAGTTGAGAGTAAGTCATTTCTTCGATTGCAGCCATATTCTTAATCCTTTCTATGTAAACGTCAGCATGGTCCATTATAAATCTGAATAGTCTGAACCACAAGATTTTTTTAAGTTTTGTTATCATAAAAACCCCTAAAAAAATAATTTGTTAGTTTGCAATAAAAAAGGTGGATTCAATTTCTGAACCCACCCTTTTTGCTATAAAGATTTCAATTAATCTTCTTTAACAACTAGTTTGAATGTTAATGCTGCTAAGATTCCTGCAACAAGGTTTGTTGCGATTGTGATTAGGATTGAACCTAAGCAAGCTGATTTTAGCATCCATAAGCTAAATGCAACTGCTGGGTTGAATGCGCCAAAGCAAAGAACTCCACCTGCAACAAATGCACCAACCATTACAGTTGAACCAATTGCCAAACCGTAGTATGAGTTGCCTTCAGTAGCTTTTGATGTTGCTGTAAGTAGTACAACATAACAAAGAGCATAAGTGAATAAGAATTCACCAATAATAAGTGCAGCTAAACCAAATGGGCATCCTGCTGTACCTTCTGGAGCGCCAACTAAGTATAGAACAAGTCCTGCTGCAGCAGCACCACCTAGAATTTGCGCTACCCAATAAGGAATAACTTGTACCCAATCTAATGCGCCTCTAACAGCTGCAGCTAGAGATACTGCAGGGTTGTAGTGACCGCCAGAGATAAATCCACCTGCGTAGACCATTACCATTAATACAAAACCTATTGCAACTTTGTATGCTGGTAATGCTACTGGTGCAAATGATGTTAGTCCTACTGTGAATACAAGGAAAAATGCTCCTATAAATTCAACTAAATACTTTTTAAGATGTTCCATAATACATAACCTCCTATATAAACACCGAAATTATATTATCATGATAATTTTTTGAGTTCAAATTGTAAACTATTCATTTAGGTTATTATTTTACCCGCAAATTAATTTTTGTTTGGTTTTATTATATAGTACAAAGACGTAAAAAGGAGTCGTTATGAGATTAGATAAGATTACCTCATCTATAAATACTGAAGCAATAGCAACTAGAGCAAAAGAAATTGTTGCTCCATTGACTAAAAAAGTTTTAGATACCCCTACAATGCCAAAAGTTTCTGCAGCAAGAGTAAACTTAGAATTACATGCTGAAGATTTAACGCCTCAAGAATATATCTCAGCAAGAGCGTACATTTCGGCGTTAGAATGGGAGGATTTTATTGCTTCAGAAATGAAATCTTTGAAATAAAAAATACCCCTAAGGGTATTTTTTTATTAACTTATATTATCGATTTGAATCATTCCTTGATAAAGTTCTCTATATTCAGGAGATAGGGCTTGTAGTTGTTGTTTTAATTTATCTTCTAGTGTTTTAATTTTTTCCTCAGGTGTAGGTGTAGCTATTTTTAAATCTTTTAAGGCTTCTTTCATTTTGTTTAGGTTATCATAAATTGCCTCAATTTCAGGAATATCGTACTCTGCTCCTTTAGGGTAGCTTGGACGAATTTCTTCACCGATTGTTTGTTTTGCGATGGCTCTATCTAGTTCAAGTTTTGTTTGATATGCGTCTTTAACTTCCTGAGGTAAACTTTCATATAAAGCATCTCTACGCTCAGAAAGACGCATTCCTTCTGCATAAAGCGAATCTCTTTTTTCTCTTAGTTCTTGTAGTTTTCCCAATTGTCCAGAAAAACCTCTAACAGAGTTTGTTTTAGAAGAATCTTTTGGTATTTCAAAACCAGACATGACTGTCTCCTTATTTTCTACGCTTGTTTATTATATCGACATATCTTTTAAAAACTTTAATTAATAAAAAGAGGCGGTTTCAAATTTGAAACCGCCTCAGGAATGTTTTGTTGATTATTCTTTAGTTCCTTCAACTTGTTGTTTAACAGGAATTCTCATTCCATAGAAAGATCTAACAACAAATATCAATGCAATTACTAGGAACACAACACCAACGATTGGTGCAACTTTTCTAAATGATTCGTTGATTGCAATTTCCATTGCTAACAAACCAAATAGAGTTGTGAACTTGATAATTGGATTCATTGCAACTGAAGAAGTATCTTTGAAAGGGTCTCCTACAGTATCACCAACAACTGTTGCTTCGTGAAGAGGTGTACCTTTTTCTTTTAAATCAACTTCAACAATTTTCTTAGCATTATCCCAGCATCCGCCAGCGTTTGCCATAAATACAGCTTGGAATAGACCAAATACTGCAATAGCAATCAAGTAGCTAACAAAGAATGATACAGCTAATTGAGATTTTTCGCCTGGAGCTGATAAGCAAGCTAGAGCTAATGCAAATGTGAATAATGCGATAAAGATATTTGTCATACCTTTTTGTGCATATTGAGTACAAATTTTTACAACTTCTTTAGAGTTAGCAACATTTGCACTTTTTTCATCCGCATCGCCTAATTTGATGTTGTCTTTAATGTATTCAACTGCACGATAAGCACCTGTTGTAACAGCTTGCATAGAAGCTCCACTGAACCAGTAAATTACCGCACCACCTGTTAATAGACCTAATAATGTGTAAGGGTTTAACAAGTTTAGAATAGCTTCAGGTTCGATACCTAAAGTGTTTTGAATAACCAAGATCAATGAGAAAATCATAGTTGTAGCACCAACAACTGCTGTACCGATAAGTACTGGTTTAGAAGTTGCTTTGAATGTGTTACCTGCACCATCATTTTCTTCAAGATATTGTTTAGCGTTGTCAAAGTCAGCATCAAAGCCATATTGTTCTTTGATTTGACCTTTAACGTCAGGTAATTCTTCAATCAATGATAATTCGTATACTGATTGAGCGTTATCTGTAACAGGACCATATGAGTCAACTGCAATTGTAACAGGTCCCATACCCAAGAAGCCGAATGCAACCAAGCCAAATGCAAATACTGAAGGATAAATCATTAAACCTTCTTCACCTGATGGGATGAATGTGCTTGCAACATAAGCTAAAGCCATAAGTAATACGATTACCATGCCAATCCAGAATCCTGAATAGTTACCAGATACAATACCTGAAAGAATTGTTAATGAAGAACCGCCTTCGCGAGAAGCTGTAACGACTTCTTCTGTGTGTTTAGCTTTTGGAGAAGTGAATATCTTTGTAAATTCTGGGATAAGAGCTGCGCCCAAAGTTCCGCAAGAAATAATACAAGATAATACTAACCAAATATTGTTACCCATATCGCTTAATAACCAGTAGCTTACGCCAAATGTCATTGCGATAGATAAAACAGATGTAATCCATACAAGTCTTGTTAATGGAGCTTCAAAGTCAAATTTTTCTACACGTGGTGCGTAAACAAATCTGTCCCAAATTCCATTAATCCAGTATGCAACTACAGAAGTTACAATCATAAGGAATCTCATAACAAAGATCCAAGCCAATAATTGAACTTGATTTTCTTGTCCCATTACTGCTAAAAGAATGAAACTAACAAGAGCAACACCAGTTACACCATAAGTTTCAAAACCGTCAGCTGTAGGTCCGATAGAGTCACCTGCGTTATCACCTGTACAGTCTGCAATTACGCCAGGGTTACGAGGGTCGTCTTCTTTAATACCGAATTGGATTTTCATTAAATCTGAACCAATATCAGCAATCTTAGTGAAGATACCACCAGCAACACGAAGTGCAGATGCGCCTAAAGATTCACCGATTGCAAAACCAATAAAGCATGCTCCAGCGATTTCACCAGGTACAAATAATAAAATTGTTAGCATAAGGATAAGTTCAACAGATACTAACAATACACCAATACTCATACCAGCTTTTAGAGGGATGTTCATTGTGTTCAGTGGGTTACCTTTTAGTGCTGCAAATGCTGTTCTTGAGTTAGCCAAAGTGTTCATTCTAATACCGAACCAAGCTACCGCGTACGAACCTAAAATACCAATTACAGACCAAGCAAGGATTGTTAATACACCTTTCGCGCCCATATGGTTAAGGTATCCGAAATAAAATGCAATACATAAACCAATTAAAACTTCTAAAACTAATAAGAATTTACCTTGTTGAACTAAGTATGTTTTACAAGTTTCAAAAATTGTATTACCAACATTGTTCATAGCTTCATGAACATCAAGTTTTTTGATTTTTAAGAACTCTACAAGTCCAAAAATCAATCCGGCTACAGAAATTCCAAGACCGATTAACAATAAAAGATAGCTGTCTTTTGAAATTGCTTCAATGCTTGGAACAACTAAGTCGGCTTCACTTGCAATAGCAGGTGAAATACCAAGAATCATTACTGCAAATATCGCTAATAATGTCATTGGTGAAAGAAACTTTTTAATCATATTTTTTGCTCTCCTTTACCAAAAGTTTTTCACACTCTTTTATTCTACTAAACATTAGTGATAGAGACAATTTTTTAACATTTTGTCATGAAAAATTTTAGCATGTTCTTTACTCAAATTTTATAATCTGCTATTCTATAGTTATGCGACTACATGAAACGATGAAAAAAGTTTGGGTCTTCTTAATTGCCTTCACTGTTTTAGGCATTATTTCGATGATTCCATACCATACATATCAAAAAACTTTTAACAATGAAAGACAAAAACTTCGCAGGGCACCTCAGCGTCATGTCGATGCTGCAGAATTATATGTTGATGCTATTCAAGAAAGTGAAGAGGATACTTCAAAAGGGATTTTATTTAGAGCTCCAAAGAAGTATTACGATGAAGTTGATAGAAGAAATGCCTCAAAAGCGGCAATGAAAAATTCTAAAAAAATCAAACGCGTAAGAATTTATAATGAACCCCTATATGTTCGTGATGAACATGATCCAAAAGTCCTTACCCCATATAGAAAAAAACATGTCTGGTGGTAGCTTTTACCATGCTTTTTTAGTTTTATCTACCACGAATACTTTAATAGGTTGAGAAAGTTTTCATCCTTTTAAATGATGTTTAAATTATCGGATATTATAGAATAGAAATGTAGAAAAACGAAATACAAGAATTGGGTAGGTTAATGGAACAGAGTTTTGATTTTTCTTCATATAACAGCATAAAGCGTCTGGCAGAAGACGAGTTGGTTGCGTTGTGGGAAAAATATCTTGCTGATAAATCAAATAAACAAGCAAGAGATACTCTTATTGTCCAATATATTTATCTTGTAAGATACGTTGTAGGTCGTGTTAAGGTTTCATTACCAGTAACTATTTCGATTGAAGATATTGCAGGTTATGGTGTTGAAGGCTTGATTAACGCGATTGAGCGTTTTTCACCTCAAAAAAATACTAGATTTGAAACTTATGCTTTGATTAGGGTGAGAGGCGCAATTCTTGATAGAATTAGATCTGAAGACTTTTTACCAAGAAGCGTAAGAAAGAAAATTAAAGATATTAAGCAAGCTGCTGAATATTTAAAACAAGAATTAGGTAGAACTCCTACAACTACAGAGATTGCTAACTATTTAGACATGGATGCAGATAAAGTTAATCAAATCATGTCAGAAGATGTTGTTGTAACTTCTATCTACGAAAAACGCGGAACATCTGATGATAGTATGGAAATCATTGACACTATCGAAGATTCTAATAAGTTAAATCCGCAAGAACAAATGGAAGAAAAGAACGTAAAATCTGACTTGCAAAAAGCCCTACAACGTCTTCCAGAGCGAGAACGTGTTTTAATGGTTTTGTATTATCAAGAAAACATGACAATGAAAGAAATTGGCGAAACCTTATCTATGTCTGAATCTCGAGTTTGTCAATTGCATGCGCAAGCTATTATGAAGCTTAAAAACATCCTTAATGAAAATCGTTCTTCTCGTCTTCAACAAGCTATTGTTTAGGGGTAAATGTAAAATTTAAGTTGTTCTTTTTGTGATTATGGTTTGATGATAGAAAGAACATATTTGTCGTTGAAGTATTTTTGAGCGCAGGCCAATACTTGTTCTGCGGTTACTTCTTTTACTAATTCTTTCATTTTTTGAGTGTGGTCAAAACCAAAACCTAAAACTTCGTATTTTGCAAAAGAACATGCTTGCTGAATATTTGTTTCATCCAAGAATGCACATTTGCCGATAAGGTTGTTTTTAGCGTCATTAAGTTCTTTTTCAGAAACAGGAATTGTTCTTATTTTTTCGATTTCTTCATCAAATCCTTTTAGTGAAACTTCAATGTTTTTAGCTTCTGTTGCGATATAAATCATAAAGTTTCCTGCAAGTTTATATGTTTCGTAAGAACTTCTAACAACATAGGCCAAGCCTTTTTTGTCCCTTAATTCCATAAATAATCTTGATGACAATCCGCAAGCTCCAAGCATAATGTTTAATAAAATCAATGCTGGATAGTCTTCCTCTCCATAAGTTTGAACCTGCCAACCTTTGATTATATGTGCTTGATTTAAGTCAGATTTTATATTTGTAACTTCTTTTTTCTCTGCAAGTATTGGTTTTTTGATGTTGAAATTATTGTCAGTTGATTCAGGTAATGCACCTAATGTTTTTTCGATTTGAGGAAGAATTTCTTCTTTTTCTAGAGCACCAACAATTGCAAGAGATTTTTTGCTGTTGTTTAGGATTTCGTTATAAGCTTCAATAACATCATTTTTAGTTATAGAGTCCAAGTTCTCTAAAATTTTTGTCATTGAATTGCCATAATAGTGGTCTTCAAACATTGCTTTGCAATATGAATCCATTGCTTTTGTACGTGGAGAATCTAGTTCAGCGGTTACTTCCCCTTTTATTTTAATTCGTTCTTTTTCAAATTCTTCAAATGTTGAATTTGTGATAACTTCGTTCATCAATTCTATAGCTTTTGAAAAATCTTCGTTAAGGCATACGAATTTCAATCTCAAGTAGTTTGGGAACAAGTCGCTAGAAAAATCAATTGCAAATTTTTCAAATTCATTTGCTAATTCTTCGGAATTGTAGTTTTTTGTTCCTTGAAGTAATAATCTTGCAACAAGAGAATAAATCCCTGGTTTTTTCTCAGCTTCGTTTACCGAAAAACATAGGCAAAGTGCCATTCTTGGGGTGTTAGCATTCTTTTTGTATATATAATTGATATTATTTTGTAATTTAGAAATTTCTTTTGTCATTGTTTGTCTCTCCACTATTTGAATTTTAGCATAGTTTAATATAAAAGACAAATTAAATGGCTTATGTTATACTTGCAGTATGGTAAACAGAGTTAAGACAGCAACAGTAATAGGGTTAAATGCTTACGAGGTTTCAGTAGAAACAGACGTAACTAATTCTTTGCCTGGAATGTCTGTTGTTGGGTTACCAGATACTTCCGTCACTGAAGCCAGAGATAGGGTTAAATCTGCAATAAAGAATTCTGGATATTCTTTTCCCTCAAAGAAAGTCGTTATAAATCTTGCTCCTGCAGATTTGAAAAAAGTTGGAACTAATTTTGATTTGCCAATGGCTGTAGGTATTTTGATTGAAGAAGAAGTTTTAGACTCGGAAAAAGTAAAAGATTATGCTTTTATCGGTGAACTATCATTGGACGGTACAATTCGTGCTGTGAATGGGGTTTTACCACTTGTGTTAGGACTAAAAGATGCTGGTATAAAAAATGTTATAGTTCCTATAGATAATGCAAAAGAGGCTGCATTGAATGGTGAAGTTAATATTTATGGTGCGGGGCATTTGGTTGATGTTGTTAATCACTTTGTGGAAACCAAAATTTCGCCAACGATTGTTGATGTAAGAGATTATTTAGCAAAGCAAATTCAACAGAATTATACTTTTGATTTTAAAGATGTTAAAGGTCAGCAAAAAGCCAAAAAAGCGCTAGAAATTGCTGCTGCAGGTGGGCATAATATTTTAATGGTAGGTTCTCCAGGGTCTGGTAAAACTTTGATGGCAAAATGTTTTGCATCAATTCTCCCACCTTTAGAACTTTCTGAAGCTTTGGAATTGACAAAGATTTATAGTGTTTGTGGGCTGTTATCGCCAGATGAACCATTGATGACAAAGCGTCCATTTAGACCTGTACATCACACCGCATCTGCAAATGGAATTATTGGTGGAGGTACAAATCCAAAACCAGGTGAAATCACACTTGCCAATCGCGGAGTTTTATTCTTGGATGAAATGGTTGAATTCCCTAGAAATGTTTTAGAAGTTCTTCGACAGCCGTTAGAAGATGGAGAGATTGTTATTTCAAGAGCTCAACATTCAATAAAATATCCTGCGAATTTTATGCTTTTGGGTGCTATGAATCCTTGTCCTTGTGGTTTTTTAGGTGATAAAGAAAAACAATGTACTTGTTCGGATTTTCAAGTTAGCAGGTATTTAGCAAGGCTTTCAGGGCCACTTTTGGACAGAATTGATATTCAGATTGATGTTCCAAGATTAACGCCTTCTGAGTTACTTGCGACAAAAGACGCAGAGGAAGATTCTGCAATGATTAGAGCTCGTGTAGTTAAGGCGCGTGCTATTCAGACAGAAAGATATAAAAACGAAAGTATCCTAACAAATTCAGAATTGACATCTGAATTGATTAAAAAATATTGTCAAATTGATGATAAATCTCAAGAAATTCTAAAAGTTGCAATTGTGAAATATCAATTATCTGGTCGTCGTTACGATAGAATTTTAAAACTTGCTAGAACAATTGCTGATTTAGA
>JAFUPZ010000076.1 GCA_017472545.1 bacterium
ACCAGTAGTTCCTGAAGATAGGTCTGAAGCTAAATATAAACCAGCTTTACCAACATCTTCAAGAGAAACGTTTCTACCCAAAGGTGCTCTTGCTACTGCTGCTTTTAACATTTTTGAAAATCCGCTAATACCCATTGACGCAAGAGTTTTTACTGGACCTGCAGATATGCAGTTTACTCTGATACCTTTTTTACCAAGGTCTACAGCCAAGAATCTCATAGCTGATTCTAATGCAGCTTTCGCAACACCCATTACATTGTAGCTTGGTACAGATAGAATTGAACCTAGATATGTTAGAGCAAAGATAGAACCACCTTCGTTCATTAAAGGTTCAGCGTGTTTACAGATAGTAACCAAAGAGTAAGCACTTACTCCTAATGCTGTGTCCCAACCATCTTTAGTTGTATCAACAAATCTACCCATTAAATCTTCTTTTTTAGCAAAAGCAACTGCGTGAACAACGAAATCAAGTTTACCGTAAACTTTTTCGCATTCATCAAATACAGCTTTAACTTCGTCTTCGTTTGTAACATCACAGCTCATAATGATTTTAGCATTCATACCTTCTGCGATAGGACGAACTCTTTTTTCCATAGCTTCACCAGCGTAAGTGAAAGCAATGTCTGCGCCTGCATCGTGTAATTGTTTTGCAATAGCGTATGCAATCCCGTGAGTGTTAGATACACCAAAGATTACACCTTTTTTACCTTTCATTAAATCCATATTAAAGTCTCCCTAATACGTATAATCTACTTTTCGATTTTATCAAAAACATATTAAGTAATCAACTTTTTACGCTTACGTCTAAAATGTAAACAATTGTAAACAAATACATAACTGCTGAAATTGGGCTTTTCTGAAAGTTTTTATATATGTAAGAGAGAAATTTTGGAGAGCTTTAAGAGTGAGCATTAATGGCGTAAATCAAAATTTAGATATTCAAAAGCTTCTTAAGTCTATGAATAATGGACAGACAAGAAAAGCTGGTTTGACTAGTAAACTTCCGCCTCATTTAACAATGAACGGATCTATCTTTAATGCTCCTGGTGCAAAATCTACTAATGGTGTGCAAGGTAATGTTCAAGCTCAAACTACTCAAAATGTTGTAGCTGCTAATACTGCAAAATCAATTTCTAATGTTTCAGCTACAGGTTCTACAAAATCTACTCCAGCTACTCAAAATGCTCAAGGTCAAAATGATGGTCAAAGTGTAGATTTAAGCCAATACGATTTTAACAACTTAACAGCTGTTGGCGATGGTGATTTAAAGCTTTTAAAACAAGAATTAACTGAGCTTAAAGATTCTGATATTCCTAGATTTATGGAAAACAGTATTAAAGCTAAATTAAATAAAGTTAATGATGAAATTCAAAAAAGATCAGAAGGTACATCTTCACAAGACAAAGGTTATTCAACAAGTGATGGTGATGCTGCTGTAGCTGGAGCACAAGATTCTGCAAATGAATCAAAAGCTGCAACAAAAAAATCAGAAGCTGGTACTGATCAAATGAATAAATCTCAATCAGAAATGCAATCTTTAGACAAAAAGATGAAAGCTGATGAGAAAAAATTCAAAAAAACAATGAAGCAAGAGCAAAAAGCTATTCAATTAGCTCAAAAACAAATGGCTCAACAAGCTGAAGACTTAAATAAAATGTCTGAACAAATGGATACAGTTAATGCTCAGATTGAAGCACAAAATGCAATTTTAACAAATGAAAATTCTTCAGCTTCTGATATTTCAAATGCTCAACAAATCATTGATTCTAGCAGTGCTAAAGTAGCATCTTTGCAAAGTGATATTGGTAGCACACAAGTTAAATTGAAAAAAGTTCAAGTATCTTCTAACAAAAGAATTAGAACCTTAACAAGAACTGCAAAAACATATCAAAAAACTGCAGCTAAAAATACAAAAGCTGTTCAACAAGAAGAATCAGCATCAGATAAAGTATTAAAAGTTGCTGAAAAAGCTGATCAAATTGCTGGTTACACAACAATGGCTGGTCAAACAACAAAATATATCGGTAAAGCATTAGTAATTACTGGTAAAATTATGGCAGCTAGCCCTTGTCCTCCAGTATCTGCAGCAGGTGCAGCAATGATTACAGCAGGTGGATTTACTCAAAAAGCTGGTACAGTTGTTGAAACTGTTGGTAACTATGGTAAATGTGCCGCTAACGTAACAAAAGCAGCTGTATTCGCTGCTAAAGGTGATATTAAAGGTGCTTTGATGTCTGCAGGTGCAGCCGTTATGTCTGGTATGTCAGCAGCTAAAGGAACAAAAGAAATCGCAGGTGGCTTCAAGAGTATCAATGCACAAGTTGCTCAAGCTAGTGAACAAGCTGCTCAAAAACTAGAAGGAAAAGCTCTTGCAAAAGCTGGAGAAACTGTTCAAAATGAAGGAACAGAAAAAATTGCAGAAGGTACCGAAAAACTTACTGATGGAACAGAAAAAATTGCTGATGGAACAGAAAAAATTGCTGGAGGTACAGAAAATCTTACTGAAGGTACAGAAAATCTTACCGAAAATACAGAAAAACTTACTGAAGGCACTGAAAAAGTTTCTGAAAATGTTGATAAGGCTAAAGAAGCTGCTGATAATGCAGGTGATAAAGCAACTGAAACAGCAGCTAAGACTGAGGCTACTAAAATAGATGCTAAAACTCAAGAAAGAATTGATAAACTAAAAGGTAACGCTGATAAATATCAAGATAAAGTTGATAAAGCTAACTTAAAAGATGCTGATAAAGCTCTTGATAAAGCTGAAAAAGCAGGTGACAAAGCTGAAGCTTCAAAAATTGACAAAGCAATCAAGGGTGCAAAATCTAACGATGAGATTAAAGGTCTAGAAGCAAAATTAGAAGCAGCTAAAAAGGCAGGTAATGCTGATGAAGTTGCTAAAATACAACAACAACTTGATGACTCTAAACTTATCGATGAGTTCGCAAAAGAATCTGCAGCTAAATTTGATCAAAAATATGGTCAAGTTATGGAATTTGGTTCATTTATGCAATCTGCAGGTTCTCAATTACCTCAAAAATCTGCAAGACCTGCAGCTGGCAGAGTTAACGGAAATAGAGTTAACTATATTCAAAGACAAAGATTTAGATAATTTTTATAAGAATTTGTTGTTCTCGAAAAAGTCTCAGATATTATCTGAGGCTTTTGTTAATTAATGTTAACAAATTTAAAACCCCTGAAATTAACGCATTTTCAATGTTTTTATATATATGAGAGAGAATATTTGAGAGCAATTCACGATGGGCGTTTCTAACGTTAACAAAACCGTAAATATGTCTAAGATGCTCAAGACCATGAATAATGGTCAGGCACAGAAAGCTGCTTTGTCTTCAAAAGTCCAAATACACATGACAAAGGACGGCTCAGTTTTTAATGCTCAAGGTAATGATACAGTAGGGTTAAATAATAATCAACTAAATATTCAATCTCAAGGCGTAAATAATGTCGCAAATTCAAATGCGACAAGAGCTACTGCCAATACGACCACTTCGTCAACTTCTCAATCAACAACTTCATCATCTCCAGTTGCATCATCATCTACACAATCAAATAATTCTCCTCACCGTGCACAAAATAATGATGCAAATATGGATATTGATTTAAGTCAATATGATTTTGATAATTTGACGACAGTTCCAGATGGTGATTTAAAACTTTTAAAACAAGAATTAACTGAGTTGAAAGACTCAGATATTCCACGTTTCTTAGAAAATAGTGTTACATCTAAGTTGAAACGTGTAAATTCAGAAATGCAAAAACGCGCTTCAGGTGAAGTAAATTCAAATTCTGATGAGTCTAAGGTTCAAAATGGTGAATCTAAAAAAGAATCCGCAAATGCTGCAGATGGTGCAGCTGCGGTTTCTGATGCAAAAGGTGGTGCAAGTAGGGCACAATCAGCAACAAAAGATTCTAATGATGCAACTAATAGAATGGAAAAATCTGCTTCTGATGCCAAGTCTTTAGATAAGAAAATGAAAAACGAAGAAAAACGTTTCAAAAAGGATATGAAGACTAATGAAAAACTTATTCGAAGTGAACAAAAGCAAATTGATAAAGAATCTGCAAAATTAGAAAAAATGACAGCTGATGTTGAAGCAGAAAGTCTTATTATGGAACAACAAAATGCAATTTTAGCTTCAACTACTGCAACTCAAGAAGAAAAAGATGCGGCTCAAGCTATTTTAGATTCTTCTAACAGTAAAATTTCAACTGCTCAACTTTCTATGGGTAGAAGTAAAGCTTCTATTTCAAAATTACAGGTTTCAAGTAACAAACGTGTGAGAACTTTGAACAGAAATGCAAAATCTTATAGAACATCTTCTATGAAAAATCAGAAGAAACTCAAAGCTGAACAAGCAGAGGCAAGTACAGCATTAAAAGTTGCACAAACTGCAGAACAAGTTTCAATGGTAACTAAACAAATTGGTCAAACTACTGAAAGTGTTGGATATGTAATGATTGGAACTGGTGCAATAATGGCTGCTATTCCATTTACTGCTGCCGCTGGTGAAGCCTTGATGCAGGCTGGAGATAAGACAGCACGAGTTGGTAATAAAGTTGAAACTATAGGTGGCTACGGCGTTGCCGCAGCTAATGTCGCAAAGGCTGCGGTATATGTAGCTGAAGATAATGTTGCAGGAGCTTTATCCTCTGTAGGTACAGCAATTAGTTCAGCTGCCTCTGCGGCTTCAAATTCAAAACAAATGTCAGCTTCTGGCGCGAATTCTTCTAAAGGTGCTACGGCTGCATTATCGCTTGCTGGAAATGCAATTGGTTTGGCATCTAAATTCTCTTCTCCAAACACAGTTGAAGCTCAGCCAAAAGAAAATAAAACTAGAGAGGTTAATAAAATTACTAGAGGTACAAGAGCATAAAAAGACCTTGGAAGAAGTTATCCAAGGTCTTTTTTCTTAGTTGTTTATTCTTGAAACAAGTAAATCGTTATCAGCTTCAAGTAATACGTTGAGGTATAGTAGTTGGTTTGCAATATTTTCATCTAGGTTGATGAATTCTGCACCTGCTCTGTTTGTTGTTGCAGAAACAACTTTTACATTAGCATTAATGTCCAAGTCCTTGTATGCAATATGTACAGGGATTATATCTCCGACCTTTACTGTGTTATTGTGTCTTACTGCAATACCACCTCTTGAAATGTCGATTAGTTTACTTACGTTTTCAGAACGTTCCATAAGCACTGGGTGAGATACTTGATTAATGTTAAATCTCATATATTGACGTTTGTCGATTGTTTGAATTTCATTATCCAAGTCTTTTCTTTGAACATAAGCAACGCTACCATCAGCACTTACAGTAGGTTGTGGCTCTGGCTCAGGCTCTGGCTCTGGCTCTGGCTCAGGCTCAGGCTCAGGTTCTGGTTCTGGTTCTGGTTCAGGTTCAGGTTCTGGCTCTGGTTCAGGTTCAGGCTCTGGCTCAGGCTCAGGTTCAGGCTCAGGTTCAGGTTCTGGCTCTGGCTCAGGATCAGGCTCAGGCTCAGGTTCAGGTTCATGCTCTGGTTCATCAGGCATTTCTAATGGAGTATCATCAGCGATATTGTCATCGTCATCAACATCAGAATCTTTACCGTCGAACTTACCATCCCCATCACCTTCTGGGTAGTAGTAATTACGTTCGTGTTCATCGTGTCCAATGCCTTCAACATCGTCAGGTCTAACAGCGTGTCCAGTAGGGATTTCTTTAGCACCAATAACTTTGTTAGTAGACGGATCTAAATCTTTAGAGAAGCCAACTTTGTTAAAGTGCGCTTGAATACCGTTAGCGTGGATGTTATCAGCAGTAATATCCATTGTACCGTTATCAAGAACAGCATTATTAACTCTAACAGTAGAATCAGCGTACGCACAATAACCGTCAACCATTTCACCGTTAGGTCTGTTGAATTTGTTAATATCTAAAGCTTTTAAAGTTACGTTGTTAGGAAGAACTTCAGATTTGTAATCATCTTTGTCATAACCTTTGTCAAAAGCGTAACCATCGTGTCTTTCTCCGAAGTAATCAGCAGGGATTACAGAAGGGTCAGTAATATGACCAAGATTATCGATAGTTAGGTTAGTACCACGAGTAATAACTTTAATATCTCCTTCAGCTGTAATGTTTTTGATGTGAGTATTCCCGCCGAATTCGATGTCAATATCACCTTCACGAGCGATGATGTTGCAAGCTTTATTTTCAACGTTCTTTTGATCATCAAGCGCTTTCAAGTAGATACCTTCGTTAGCTAAAGCATCTAATGAACCACCGTTTTGGTTGAAAGTAATTTTATTATCTTTTTGACCGATGTTACCATTAGCAATAAGAGAAATAGAAGTACCTTCGATATTAGCGTTAGCTTTGTTAGTAGAAGCGTTAATCATATTGTAACGAGGACCTTGATTGTTGTAACCAAAATCATCATCAACTGTTAGGATAACTCTACCGTCAGCTTTGATAGCATCAATGTTCATATCAGAATCAATAGCTGCGTAGTTAATAACTAAATCTTCAGGTTTCATAGCATCAGAGTTAGTAGTTTTAGCATTAACTTTTCCTTTGATGTTACCGTTAATAGATTTAGTAAAATCGCGAGAGCCGTCAGCTTTAGGTCCGATACCAGTACATCCAGAACCTTGACAAGCAGCTTGTTGAACAGGTAAACCAATAGTACCGTCAGTAACGTCCATATTTAGATTACCAGTAGCGTTAAGTAAAGTTTTTTCAACGCCGTAGTTAAGGATATTACCGTCAACAACAACGATGTTAATGTTATTACCTGCTGTAACGTAGTTGTTATTGTCTGTGTTGTCACCGATAACCACGTTAGAGTTTTTGTTGTCGATGTTAACGTCTTTCCCTGCGTTAACAAGACCTTTAACGTTTATTCCGCCTTTACCAATGTTTGTAATATTAATATCATCTGTGCTAGTAACATTACCTGTGCTGTTTATGTCAATTCCACCATTGTTATTGATTAAATTTACATTGTTATTAGTACCGTTAATATTTCCATTTATTTCAAAGTTTTCGCCGTTATTTGTCATTGTTAGTTCAGCGTCATTTGTATCAACTAAACCATTAACTTTTAATATCCCAGCGTTATTTGTTATTGTTGTATCACCATAAATATCATCAGCGGAGTTGTTATTTGAAACTTCACCGAAAATATCTAAACCACCAATACCTTCGTTGAGTATATCTAGGTTTCCAGAAGTTGCTATGTTACCAGCCTCAGTTACATCAAGTCCTCCAGCCGCATAGTTAGTAATGTTAGCATTACCTTCGTTGTTAATTGCTCCTGAAATTGTAAGAGCTTCAATGCTTTCATTAGCTGTAACTTGATTTTCACCTGTAGGTATGAATCCGTTTTGGATATTTAGATCGCCAGTATTGTTAACTGTGCCAGAGATAGTCATACCTTTTGAACCAGTATTAGTGATTGTTGTTGTACCAATGGTATCAATGTTTCCCGAGATGTTTAATTCAGAATCTGTGTCGATTGTATAAGAAAATATTTCTTCACCTTCTTTGAATTTTACAACTGTGCCTTCTGCTGGAATGTTAAAAATCTGAGTTGTACCGTTATTGATTACATCTCCAGAAATATCAATTCCGCCCCAGTTGCTATTAATTTTTACTGTTCCATTAGCATTAGCAATTTTTCCAGAAACATCAATTCCGTTTTTTCCACCATTCATAAGCGTAATGTTACCGTCACCAAAGTTTTTAAGTTCACCTTGGATGTTTACGCCAGTGTTTTCTGCAAGTTGTGCAGATTGAATATAAATATTACCGTTATCGCTAGAAAATGCGTTAGCGGTATTCATATTATTTGTATTTACTAGTTGGTTGAATAGGGTTTCAGCTTGATTGTGTGTAGTAAGTACTGCTAATTTTGATTCGTTTACACCTGCAACAACAGAGCCTGCTTGACCAACTGTCACATTTCCACCTTTTAGTTCAACATCATTAGCTGCGATAACTTTACCATTGATTGTAATAGCTTTTGCAGCATTGTTTGATTTTGTAATTGATGATAAGTTTGAAGATGGGTTATTTTTATATCTAGTGTAAATGTCTTGAGTTGGGGTATAAACACCTAATGAACCAACATTAAGAACACCAGAAGCTCCTACTACCATTCCGTTTGGAGAAATGAAGATAGCTTTACCGTTATAGAAATTACCATCTCTTACTGTATTTACTAAACCGTTGATGTTAATTTGGTTGTCTACTAAGTTTACAAATGTAGATACATCAGTATCTCCGTATTTGTATATTAAATTTGCTACATCGCCTTTATCAAGTTTAAAATCTATATATTTTCTGTAACCAATATCAGTGTCCTTGATAAGTGCGCTAGGGTTAATGTTATAAACTCCGTTATTACCGTTAACACCGGTAATTTCAGAAGCAACAACAGACATCATCATTGTTTGATGAGACAAAAAAAGCGCAGTAAGCGTAGCTGCTACTATCCTTTTCGGTCTTTTGCTGTTTTTCATACCTATAAATCCTTTCATAACGTTATTAAAATTATCGATAATTAGTCTGGAATGAACTACATTCTACCAAGAGCAAACCTGAAAATCTGTCTTTATTACGTTTTTTTAAGGCATGATTTACATGTTTGCTAATTAAATAACGTTTCTGAATATTAAAAGTTGCTATTATTAATTTTATTGTTAAGAATTATTACTATTCAGCAAATTTTATGAATTTACGGCATACAAGGAAGTATATTACGTAGAAACATAACAGTAATGAACAAATTTGGATTACTCCATTTACCCCTGTTCCAACTGTTTTGAATAGATACCATAGTCCTGTTGCAGGTATAAATGCGGCGATAATTCTTACTATAGCATTTTTAGGGAAATATAAATTTAAATTAGGTATTACTATTAAAACACTCAATAGCCAATACAAGAAATTAGCAGTAAATGTAGCTATACCTACCCCTGCAAGTCCTAGTTTTGGTATTAATGCAAAGTTTAATGCAACACCTATGATTCCTGAGATTAATTTAATTGTGAATTCTATATGTGTTTTGTTAGCTAAGTGGTACTGTAAAGTTGTATAATCTGTCATTGCTAAGAAAAATACCCCATAAGCAAAGTATGGTACCAATGCACTAGCTTCATACATTTGTGGATTTTTGATGAAAATGTGCGCAACATCTACACTGTATAGTGACATTACAGTAACTAGAGGTAATGCGACTAAAATATAGTATCCTAAGAATTTTGACACAATTGGTCTAACGTCAATTTTCCCTTCATATAAGTTAATAATTCTTGGTATTGCTGCAACTGTAATCATTGCAAATAGTGGCATTAAGATAGGTAAAGTTATTCCGTATCCAACACCAACAAGAGCAGTTTTTTCAAATCCGCTGATGCTATTCATAATGAAGGTGTTACTTTTGGTTATAATCCAAGCACTTAGCGATGTTGCGGCAAGTGGAATACCATAACAAATTATAGGTAAAATAAATTTCCATTCAATTTTTTGGAATTTAAAAACCTTTAAAATTTCACTCTGATAGAGTAATAATATATCGATTAGTGATATAGATACGCCCATACCTAATAGAATTGAAGCAGCACCCATATTAAAACATTTAGCAAAACAAACAGCCATAAGTATTGTTGCAAATTGGTTTAATATAGTTGCAACGGTATAAGATATTGATTTTAGTTGAGCTCTTAATAATTGTGATAGCAATGCTCTAATAGCTACTGGAATTATTAGGAATAAAACCGCTAAGAAATACTTAAATGGTATGTGGAAAAAGCTGTATAAGCCATCTCTAAATATAAATGCAATTGCAAACATTAGTACCATATTAATAGTAAGTATTGTAACTAATGTCGTTAAATATTTTGGCAAATCATCAACAATTTGGTGGCGTCTGAAAAATCTTAATCCAGATAAGCCTACCCAGTCAGAAAATATAATACACAAGAATGATAACATTGCGATAGAAATTGTGTATAGACCATATTGTTGTTGTGAAAATAGGCTTGTATAGATAGGTACGGCAATCATATTACCAAACATTCCGCAAAGTTTTGATGGGGAATATTTGATCATATCCGTAAATATACCTTTTACCTCTTTTTCTTCTAGTTCTTTATTTTCTATATATTCCATTGGGTATTTACCTTTCGTTAATCAAGTATTTTGCCAAATAAATCGTATTCATCCGCCCTATTTATTAGGACATTTTCAATATCGCCTGGAACAACTTGTCTTTCGCAAGTTGCATACACTACTCCGTCAATTTCTGGCGCATCGTGTTCTGAGCGCATAATAATTACTCCATCATCAGTATAACCTTCAACAATACAAGGAATTGTTTTATCTATATATTTTTCGTTGTTTTCTAATGAAATTTGTTGTTGAAGTTCCATTAATCGGTTTCTTCTTTGTTTTTTTACTTTGGCAGGGAGATGTCCTTTTAATGAGTAAGAATATGTGTCTTTTTCCTTAGAATATTCAAATGCACCCATTCTATCAAATCTAACCTCTTTAACAAAGTTGTATAGGTGTTCAAATTCTTCCTCAGTTTCACCAGGATAACCTACAACAAGTGATGTTCTGATTGATACTCCTGGTATTTTGTCTCTTAATTTGTTGATTAGTTCTTTGTAATCCATTACTGGTCTTCTCATTGATTCAAGAACTCTAGGGTGAGAATGTTGTAATGGAATATCAACATATTTAACAACCTTATCAAGTTTTGCAATTGCATCGATTAATTCATCTGTCATTTGGCTTGGGTATGCGTACATAATCCTAATCCAAGAAAGATTTTCAATCTTATTTAATTCTTCGAGAAGTTTTGGTAATCCTTGTTTTCCATACAAATCTATTCCATATGAAGAGGTGTCTTGTGCAATAAGAATAATTTCAGTTACGCCTTTTTTAACAAGAGCATTAGCTTCTTTTACAATGTTTTCAATTGGGCGTGAAATATATTTGCCTCTGAGTTTTGGGATTACGCAATAACCACATCTATAATTACAACCCTCCCCAATCTTTAGGTATGAGCTTGCACCCATTGTAATTTGTTGTCTTTCAATATCTTCTGGGTAGATATATTCTGGTTTTTCGCTGATAGCACATTTATATTCGTTATTGCGTTCTATACCTTTTACAATTTCTACCAGCTTATCAATATCAGCAGTTCCAATCATTCCAGATAATTCAGGGATTGCTTCTTTTAATTCTTCTTTATGTTTTTGAGGTAGGCATCCTGTTACAATAACTTTTTTACCACTATCGACCATTTCAAGAATACTTTGAACAGATTCTTTTTCTGCATCGTGAATGAATGAGCAAGTATTGACGATTACTATTTCAGCTTCTGTGTCATCCAAAGTTATGTTGTAGCCAGCCTTTGCTAGTGCGCCCAACATTAACTCCGCATCAACTAAATTCTTTGCACATCCATGATTTATCAACGAAATTTTCATACTTTCCCTCACTAGTTAATTTTAACATTAATTGTAAAATTTATTCTAATTATTACGATATATTGTTGATTTTTGTTATAAAATAACCTTATGAAAAAGGTAGAATTATTAGCTCCAGCAAAAAATATCGAAACAGCAATAGCTGCAATAAATAGTGGTGCAGATGCTATTTATATCGGCGCGGTTGATTATGGTGCTCGCAAAAATGCGCCAAACAGCTTGTCTGATATAGAAAAACTTGTAAATTATGCTCATTTATTTAATGTGAAAATTCACGTTGTAATTAATACAATTCTTAATAATGAAGAGCTAAAAGATGCAATTAATTTGATACACAAATTGTATGAAATTGGTGTAGATGCTATTATAGTGCAAGATATGGGGCTGTTAAATGCGGCTATAGAATCAAAATTACCACCAATTGAAATTCATGCAAGCACACAATGTAATAATCGTACGTTAGATAAAGCTAAGTTTTTTGATAATGTTGGAGTATCAAGGGTTATTTTGGCCAGAGAATTGTCTTTAGATGCTATTTCTGAGATTTGTAATAATGTAAAATGTGAAGTTGAAACCTTTGTACATGGTGCATTGTGTGTTTCTTATAGTGGTCAATGTTATTTTTCTTATGCAAATGGGGGTAGATCTGCAAACCGCGGAGAATGTGCTCAACCTTGTAGAAAAAAATATTCTTTAGTAGATGAATCTGGCAAAGTTCTTCTTAAAGATAAATATTTATTATCCTTGAAAGATTTTAATGCTTCTAATCACTTAAAATCTCTTGTTGAAGCTGGGGTGAAATCCTTCAAAATAGAAGGTAGATTGAAGGATATAAACTATGTAAAAAACGTAGTAGCATATTATAGCAATGAATTAAATAAATATGCGGCAAGAACTTCTTCAGGGAAAGTTTTTCTTGATTTTACACCAAATGCTGATAAGACTTTTAATCGTGGTTATACGAATTATTTTTTGAAAGAACGCGAGCAGTGTTTTAATTTCTTATCACCAAAATCTAGAGGTGAAAAAATTGGCAAAATAAAGCGTATATTTCATAATTATTTTGAAATTGATGCTGAACTTGCTCCTCAAGATGGGCTTTGTTTTATAAAAGATGGTGATATGACAGGCTTTTTGGTAAATAAGGTAGAGGGAAATAAAGTTTATCCAAATAAAATGGATGGTTTAAAATCAGGAACTTTATTATATAGAAATTTTGATGCAAAGTTCGAAAAACTACTAGAAACCTCTAAAACAGTGAGAAAACTCCCAATTTCTATCCAAATTTTTGATGGTAAAATTGTGGCAATTGATGAAGATAATAACAAGGCAGAAGTATTGTTACCATTAGGTGAACAGCCAAATAATCTTGAAAAACTAAAATCAAACATTATTTCTCAATTATCTAAGACAGGTGAGACTGTGTTCTATGTCAATGAAATTGAGATTTTAGATGATAATTTATCATTTCTTCCTGTTTCAAAAATTAATGAGTTAAGACGTGAATTGTTACAGATGTTAAGTAACGAAAGATTACGCAATTATAAACGAAATTCTCAAAAACCTATTGGTTATGCGCAATTCCCAGAATCAAAAATTGATTATAGAGGTAATGTTTTTAATGATAATGCGAAATCTTTCTATAAAAATTGCAATTGTGATGTAAAAGAATTTGCACTTGAAACTCAAAGTAATATACCTCAAGGAATTGAATTAATGAGGACAAAACATTGTTTGAAATTTGCAGCAGGTATTTGTGGTCAACCTTGTAAAAAATTGTATTTAGTTGACGTTAAAGGTAAAAAATATCCACTAAAATTCGATTGCAAAAACTGTGAAATGGTAGTTTTAAGTCCTTAATTATTTAATTAGGGCTTGAACTTCTTTAAATTTAGGGTTTTTAGAGGTCTTTAATAATTCGAATAGTGCAATTTCAACACAACTAATTTTTGCACCATATTGTTTTAGTAATTCTAAACCTGTTTTATATTCTTTTTTGTTACGGCTAGCACAGGCATCTTTTATTACAAAAACTTCAAAACCTTCATTTATTAAATCGTGAGCTGTTTGTAATACGCAAATATGGGTTTCTATTCCGCAAATAAAGATCTGATTTATGTTTGAATCTTTAAGCTGTTTTATTTTGCTAGCAAAAGCTTCTTCTGCCATTGCAGAAAATGAAGCCTTTTCTACAGTATAAGTTTCGGAATCAATAACATCTTTAATTTGAGATACTGTGCCCCCCAACCCTTTTGGGTATTGTTCAGTAATAATTGTAGGTATGCTTAATAAGTTTGCTGTTTTAGCTAATTTTGCGGCGTTAAACGCAACTTCTTCACCATATTTAGAAGCTTGTACAAGTTTATCTTGTATGTCTATTATCACAAGAGCGCTAGATTCAATATTAAGCATTATCGTTTCCTTTCGGGTAAGCATATTGTTTGTATTCTTCTTTTAGTTTTTTTAATAATGACATTATTAATTTATCTGTAAGTTCTTTTAATGGAATTTCCATTTTTGTGTTTTCTGCACTATCTAAGCCGCTATGAATTATCTCAATTTTGAATTTTGCATAACCATTGTATCTAATTACAAGTTCGCTATGTAAGTTTTCATTTTTGAGAGAAAACACACTTTCAATATTATTTGAATATTGGCTAACTGTTGTATTTGTAAGTTTTGTTTCAAAACTTTTTTTGTGTCTATAAAATTGGGGAGTAATCACATTATCTAATTTATTTGTAAAAATTGACTTAAATAATTTGTAATTTTTCTTAGTTTTTGTTGATTCATCATCCTCAAGCCAAGCGTTTTGTACATCAATGTTATCTTCTAAGCATACGGTCATAACATCATTAACTATTGCAGATGTTAGCCCATCTTGAGAATTTTTTTCTAAGGTGTCAAAAGAATTTACTCCAATTTTTGATAACCCAGCTCTGAGTTTGAATTCTGAGCCCATTTTATCTTGGATTTTATTTAAAACTTCTTTTGCGCCATTTATATCAATATTTGGGATAATTATATAATATTTCCCCATTTTTCCAACGGCGACAATATCCTCAGTTCTAGTGAAACTTTTTATGGTTGTCGCAAGTCTATTTATGGATATTTTGGTTTTTGTAGCCTCATCAAGTGTTAAAATACAAAAAATTCCATTTTGGATTTTAATATTTTCAGAAAGTTCAAGGAAGATTTCCTTCAAGTATTTGTGTTGGTATAGATTAGTTTTATTATCTATTACCCCCTGTTGGTATAAGAATTTTTCATTACGCTCATTAATTTCCTTAATTGCTCGAATTTTAAAACAATTAACAGTTTTTATAAGAATATCATATTCCTCTGAATTAACCGTAAAATAATCAAATATTCCAGCATCATAAGCTTTTAGTATTAAATCTGAGTTTAACTCATTGAGGAGTAATAAGACTTCTGAATCGCTTTTGGTTGTTTTTATGTTGGTTATAGTTTTTATTGTCTGGTTTTCGTTGTCTGTTTCGTGCAAAATCACAACACTATACATAGAATTTTCGAGAATTCTTTTAACGTTTTTGTGATTACAGACAGTTATTCTATCACTGTTTCTAAGCAAAACAAGTTTTTCAATAATAGTTTTTGCTATATCTTCAAAATCTGTAACAAGTAATATATTATTTTTATCCAGCATTAAATTTATACCTGTAAGTGTTTTTTGATACACCAGTAACTGCCAACAGCACCAAATAAAATACTCATACTAAACATGACTATCAAAACTATATTTTGAGCATTTGAAGGTGATGGAATCATGAAGAACTTATGCATGTTTGCCAAGCCATTTTGCACATAACCTAAAGGTAACATTGCAAGTAAAGATCCTGTAAATCCGTAAAACGCCCCCTGCATAATGAATGGGAATCTGATGTACCAATTGCTAACACCCATCAATCTCATAATTTCAATTTCTTCTTTTCTTGATTGGATTACAAGTTGAATCGTGTTATTAATAATAGTAATTGTAAGTAGTGCCATTATGCCAATAACAACGATTGTTATAGTTTTTACAACGTGGTTAACCAATTCTATTTTTGAAGCCAAATCCTTAGCATAACTCATGTCTTCAACTGAAGGAATTGCTCTAATTTTATCAAACACTGGTTGTAAGTTTTCAGGTTGGTCAACTTTTACGTGTAGAGTGTCTGGTAATGGGTTGTCAATATTAGGAAGACTCATTTCAGTTCTTAATTTTGCCCAAGATTCGGTTTTTGGTATTATAGAAATTCTTTCAACGTGTTTGATTTGTTGGATTTCTTGTTTAACACCCTTTGCATCTACACTGTCTTTTAGGTAAACAGATATTTCTAACGCGCTACCAAGTTCTTTTGCGAAAGTTGAGATAGATAAAGCTGTTCTAAAACAAGCTCCAAATATGGTCAAAATCGCAGCCATAGTTGTTATGATAACAAGATTAACCCACCCTGTGCGAATAATATCCCCAAGAGTTTCTTTTCCTAATCTGTATAATATTCTCAATTCACATAACCAATCTTTTGGAATATGTTTTTTTACATTAGATCTTAGATTTCTATTCATAAGTACCTGCTTGAATGTCTCTTACTATTTCTCCCTGATCAAGTGTAATTACGCGTTTTCTAAAGTAGTCTACCATTGCGTTATCGTGAGTTGAAACAATAACTGTAATCCCTCTTTGATTGATTTGATCAAGGATTTGCATGATTTCCATAGAGTTTTTAGGGTCTAAGTTTCCAGTTGGCTCGTCGGCAATCAACAATGGAGGACCATTTACAATCGCTCTTGCAATACCAACTCTTTGCTGTTCCCCACCTGATAATTCAGTAGGTTTTGCTTTTCGTTTTTCGTATAAACCTACAATTTTTAATGCTCCATTTACGCGGGCATCAATTTCTTTGCTACTGATTCCAAGAGTTCTGATAACATATGCAACATTATCATAAACTGTTTGGTTTTGTAGCAGTTTATAATCTTGGAAAACAATTCCCATGCATCTTCTAAGGTTAGGAATCTTTTCATTGGCAATATTTGCGATATTTAATCCGCCAATTGAGATAGTACCACTAGTAGCTTTTTCTTCACTGTATAAAAGCTTCATTAGTGTTGATTTCCCTGCACCTGATGCGCCTACAATAAATACAAATTCACCTGATTGTATTTGCAAACTTACATTTTTAAGTGCATAGTGATTGTTTTTATATCTTTTGGTAACATTTTGAAAAGTTATCATTATATATTTCCTTGTTCTTGTTCTTTTTTATACATAGTGCGAATACGTTTTGCTAGCGTTTTAGAGTCTAAGCCATAGTATTCAAGTAGTTGATCAGATTGGCCACTTTGTCCAAATTCATCATGGATACCAACTTTATACACTTTAGTTGGGTATCTGCTAGCTAATGTTTCACAAATAGCTGTTCCAAGTCCACCAATGATTGAATGGTTTTCAACAGAAACTGCAAATTTTGTTTTCTTAGCACTTTTGATTATTGTTTGGTAGTCTAAAGGTTTTACAACTGGCACATTGATAACTTCAACAGAAATACCTTCTTCTTTAAGTTCTTCTGCCGCAAGTAGTGCTTCAGCTAGAGTTTCACCATTTGTGAATAACGAAACA
Organism: bacterium; assembly: GCA_017472545.1. GTDB lineage: Bacteria > Cyanobacteriota > Vampirovibrionia > Gastranaerophilales > Gastranaerophilaceae > Zag111. The sequence goes on from JAFUPZ010000076.1 coordinate 17,119, forward strand.
TCTGTACCTTCTTCTACAACAACTGCTTTATGAATATTAAAGTGGTAATGTTCATCAAATATATCAGGAACATTGCATCTAGATATTCTGATATACATAGGTCCATCATGTAAAGAGGCATATTTAATAGCTTCTTCGCATTCTCTAGAATCAGCAGGAACGATTACTGTCATGTGAGGAATATTTCTCATAAGAGCAATATCTTCAAGTGCTTGGTGAGTTGCTCCATCTTCACCTACTGTTACACCTCCGTGTGTACCAACGATTTTAACATTAAAGTGAGGATAGCATACGGCATTTCTAATTTGGTCGTATGTTCTACCTGTTGCAAACATTGCAAAGCTCGCAACAAATGGAATTTTTCCTTCAGAAGCTAGACCAGCTGCAGTTGCAATCATATCCTGCTCGGCAATCCCACAATCAAAGAATCTTTCAGGAAATTTATTTCCGAAAATTTGAGTTTGTGTTGAGCATGCCAAATCCGCATCCATGACAACAACTTTATCATTAAAGTCTCCAATTTCTGCCAATGTTTTTCCGAACGCTTTTCGGATTGAACTTGTTTTTGATTTATCTATCTTCATCTATATCCTCAAAATATATCTGGGTTTTGACCACTTTTTATATCCTAACAATTTCAATTTTAGCATAAAAATAAAATTCTTTCCAGTAAAATTAGCCTTTTTACTAATGGAGCTTTGAAATTCAGTTATGGTGCGTTTTTTTCTTTTATTTGTGAAGTTTTGTTAAAAAATATCGTAAAAATGGCAATATTTTACCTTTACGGTTATTTAAACGGTAGAATGGTAAAAGACTCAATTTTATGTAGGAAAGGAAAAATTTATGAATCAAATTCCATGTGTACCAATGATGAATCCGTATATGGTACAACAACAGACAACATATATGCCTGTTCCCCAACAGCCTAAATTAAATGCTGTTAACATTGAAATTAATAATCCGACTGTAGGTACTCAAGGTGTTGGTGGTCAATGCCAAGCTCAATATGCTCAACCAACATTACCTTTGTATAATTACCCACAAGCTCCGGTTTATACATATCCGCAAGCGCCAGCACAACAACCGGCTTATTATCCGCCATATGTTTGCCAGCCAATGCCACAAGCGGTTCCACAAATTCCAGCTGCACCTCAAACAGCTACAATTCCAGCAGCTCCACAAGTTGCGGTAGTTCCAGCGGCTCCACAAGCTCCAGTAGCACCTCAAGTTACTGTTGTTCCACAAGCTCCTGTTGTAACTGAAGCTCCTGTTGCTCCTGCTGCTCCTCAAGTAGTTGTTGTTCCAGCTCCACAAGTGGTTCCAGCTCAAACAAATATTAACGTACCTCAAGCTCCAGTAGCTGTTGAGGTAAAACCAGAAGCTACTGCAGTTCCTGAACCAGCAGTTACAGCAACTGAAGTAAAACCTGAAGTTGTTCCTTCTGAAACAATCACTCCTCAAGTTGATTTGAACTCTTTCATTGCAAAACTAAGCAACCCAGATTTCGATGTTCAAGCAGCAGGTATGGAAGAAATTGCTAATATGGTAAAAGTTGCTCCTGATAAAGCTACAGAATTAGTTGATACAAAAGTGTTTGATGCTTTAACAAATATCATCAACTTTGATTCTTCAGCATTAGCTGGTCCTACAGCTGAACAAGTTGCAGCTAGAGAAAAAATTATGACAGGTAAAGAAGTTACAGAAGCTGAACAAGCTTTAGCTAACACAATCACTCCAAAAGAACAAGCTGAAAGAAATAAAAGCTATGCATTATTCACATCAGCAATTATGCAAAAACTATACGGAGATGAAGTAGCTCGTTTGTCTAATCAAACAGTTCCTCTAACTGAATTACCAGGTGCTATCACAGTAGTTGATAACCTAAAAGATAACCCTAACCCAATGGTTAGAGCATCAGCTATCGAAGCATTAAGCTACATCCAAAACCCAGCATACAAAAAAGATTTGACAACTGTATTTACAATTGCTCAAAACGATCAAGATCCTGGCGTAGCTGAAACTGCTAAATTAGCTCTTGAAAGATTGAATCAAGTATAAGTTTGATTTATAAATAGCAAAATTCCTTTCTTTAAATAAAATAAAGCCCCTGAAAAGGGGCTTTTATTTTGCGAAATTTATGCTTCAACTTTCTCTTTGTATGATTCTGGAATTGGAGCACAAATTTCATAATTTGCTAATTCCGAAATCTGTTTTGACCATTCGTAAATAATAACATCATCGTCTTGATTCCAAGATATAGGTTTTCCTATCTTGATGTTAACATTCCTTCTTGTGAATGGATAAAGTGATGGGTAACCATCCCAGTCAGCAATGGCAACAGGGACAATGTCAGCTTTTGCCGCTTTTGCGATTACTACAAAGCCTTTTTTAATACCATCAAGTTTGCCATATGGTCTTGTGCCACCTTGAGGGAATATACCTAAAGACCATGTAGTCCCGATAATATCTCGTACGGTTTTAAATGTTGCGATTTCAGGTTTGCTTCTATCTACAGCAAATGCGCCTAATCGCTTAATAATCCAATTCAATTTTTCTGTTGGTTCAAATAATTCTTTTTTTGCCATAAATGCAACAGGACATAATGCAGCCATAGCTAGCATTGGAGGATCAAGTACTGAAACATGATTTCCTGCATACATATACTTACCTAGTTTTGCTTCTCTTGGCGGAATATTCTCCCTACCTTCGATTTTAAAATTGTAGAATATTATAAAAAATGGATATACTACAGTAAAAAGAAATGTCATAAAAAATAAAGTTCTAAACCAGTGATACTCTTTTGCGGTTCTTCTATTAAAGTTTCTTTCAGGTTTATTACTCTTGCTCATTTTTATCTAAACCTCCATCTGCCAATTCTTCTTGTTTATCTTCTTCAATATATTTGAAACCAGTTAGTTCTTCTATTTGTTTAATCCATTCAAGTCTAACGGCATCTAAATCTTCGCTATATGGAATTACTTTGCCTACTCTAATTATAATTTTTCCAGAGAAAGGTAACCATTTTTTCTCATTTGTGCCAATAATTCCAATAGGTAAAACGTTACATTTTGTCATTCGTGCTAAACCTGCAAATCCTTTACCCACATTTTTGATAATACCAGGTTCTTGTCTTGTTCCCTGTGGAAATATACCAAAAACCCAATTTTTGCTTTTTTTGATTTGCTTAACTGTTTTAACAGTTGATGGTGCAAGATTTCCTCTATCTACAGCAAATGCACCCAACCAGTCAATCCACCATCTAATTAATGGAATATCAAACAATTCTTTTTTTGCCATAAATGCAATGTTTTTTGGCATGAATGTTTCCATCATTGGTGGGTCAATAGTTGATAAATGATTTGGGCAAATAATGTAATCGTTGCCTTCTGGAATGTTTTCCACTCCGTGAACTTCCATTCTGTATACTAATCTTAGTACTGCATTGTAACCTATCTTACACACGATAAACTGGAAAAGAGAACGCCATTTGTTGAATTCGTGAGCTTCTCTGTATGCATAATTCTTTTTTTGTTTAGCCATATATTTCTCCCTTAATTTATGTATTATACATTAAAATTGATTAAGAGGCTACATATTAATAAGTTTTTATTGTATTATTAATACAAATAGAAGGAGAGAGGTATGTTTGGAATGAAATCATCTAATGTTGAATTGGAAAATGCGTTATTTAAAAGTGTTTATGATAAAACGCCTGATTATGTCAAGAATTTAAGTCTTATGAATTTTGACAATGAAGGAGCATTTTCTTTTTATCTTAAACGAGAGCATTTAAAACCCTACGATGAGGTTTCAAATCCTGAAGGCTTGAATTTGCAAGAGTGGTTTGCAAACTATGCAAAGGAGGCAAAAGTTTCCACAGCAGGCATTAGAGGTCCACAAAATATACTTTTCCCACAAGATACTAGATTCCCAATTAACCTTGTTGGAATTGTTTTGGCAACTTTGGCAAAAGCTCTTGTTGCAAATGAAAAATATCCAAATAAACGTATTGTTAAAGTTGCTGGATGCGAGGTTAGATATAATTCAAAACTTTTCTTAGATGCTATTGCTCGTATTCAAGCTGCAAATGGTATCCAAACATTGGTTCCTGAAGGTAGAGGAACTATTCCAATTTGGTTAGCTTCATTTTTGGCGTTTAAGTTAGATTTGTTGGGTGGTGAGTATATTACTTCTAGCCACGGAATATCTGTTAAAAACGCTACAAAAGATTTAAATTCTCAAGGGTCACAGTATTTGCCTGAAGAATCTATGGAATTTGTTAATAAAATCCAAGAAATATTCGATGAAGTAGAACGCAATGGCTCTTATGAGATAAAAATTTCTGCAAAAGATAATCCATTAATTAACGAAGATGTATTGAAAGCTGTTGATGATGGAGTTGATTTGTATGTCGATTACTTGAAGTCAGGTGTTGCAAAAGACGTTAACTTAAACATGATAAAAGATTTCAGTGGAAAACTTGTTATAGAAAATGTTGGAGGCTCAGCTTATAGAACTCTATCTAGAGTGTTAAATAAGTTAGGTATTTCTGAGAAATTTGATTGGTTTAACATTGAAGAAGATCCATTTTTCCACTCTATTGGTAAATACGATGTTACTCCAAAGGGAGAAAAAGCTTTCTATGACTATTCTGTAGATGCTACAGTATTAGCCAAAAAATCTGATGGTACAAAATTTTTCCCTGTTATTGACACGTTGAATTATTCGGATAAATTAAAAGATTATCCAATTGGAACAGTGGTGCTTATTACTGACCCAGATCACGATAGATTAACAATTACCCAAACTGAACCGATTTCAAGAATTGATGAATTGAAAAATCTGGGTGTTGACTATATTGAGCTTGATAATGATAAAGTTTTGACAGTATTTACGGCAAACCAAGCTTTCTTGTTACTTATGGATTTTTGGTCTGCACAGTTGGAAAAAGAAAATTTATGGAACAATCATCCTAGATTTATGATTAAAACTACAGCTTCTGCTCTTTCTTGGGATGAATGGGCAAAAAGCAAAGGAGTACAAGTTGTTAATGTACCAGTTGGTTTTAAAGAAATTGCTAACATTATGAAAAAAGTCGAACTTCAATTGAAAAATAACCCAGATAAAGAGGTTTTAGTTGATGATGTGTTTGGTAATTCAATTAATCTTGGTGTTGATCCTCGTTTAGTTTTCGGTGGTGAAGAATCTGGCGGAATGATTATGGGTACTGAAGATTTGATTGAATCTCAAAATGGTCGTTTGGCTGTTGCAATGAGAGAAAAAAGTGCAACAGAGGCAATAGTTGTTGCCTCAGCTTTAATTGCTCAACTCAAAAATGAAGGTATATATTTGTCAGATTATTTAGCAAAAGTATTTGACGATAACAATATTATTGGTCGTTTTGATACTAGAGTTGATATTTCTTACTACAACGAATCTGAACCAGATATTAATAAGCTAAAACAAGCTAAAATTGAGGGTGAAGCTTTGAGAACTAAAAACGATATGTTCTATTTGTCACTTGCAATTGCAAAAAGAAAAGGCTTAATTTCTCTTGATGATATTAAACGAATTCTTAATGATAAATTTAATGCTGAAGGTTTAAGTTTTGATTCTTTAAAATCAATTAAATTTGTTGGGGATGGAACATATTTAGAGTTTGATGATAAATATATTGAAATTAGACCTTCCGGAACAGATGCGAAAACAAAAGCTTATGGCGGCGGTTTAAATAAATCAGATATAGAAAAATATGCTTCTATTCTTGGTAATTACTCTGGTGATAGAACTGCTCTTCATTGTGAATTAGTGCCTGAAGCATCTTATGACAACTGTAAAGAAGATGCTATGGAATATTACTTGGCATTCGTTGATAAGGACGCAAATAATGAACCGTTTGTTGTTCCTGATTATAAATTTTAATATAAAATAAGTTAAAAGACTCTGAACTTGTTTCAGGGTCTTTTTATATTATAATTAATTTGCGAATTATATAAAATGAGGTTGATATGTTAAGAGATTACTTTTTAAATAAAATTGAAAATGCAATAGAATCAGCTATTAAAGCTGGTAAATTAGGTCAAATGACAGAATATGTTAAGGGCTCATTACCTGTTGAAAAACCAAAAAATCCTGAGTTTGGTGATTTAGCAATTAACGTATCTTCACTTGCTCGTAGTGCTAAAATTGCACCTCCAATGATTGCAAATGCTATTGTTGAATTTATTGATAGAGAAGATAGTGATTATTCTGTTATCGGTGGTTTTATCAATTTTAAAGCAGGTGATTCTTTACTTATCAATTTGATAAAAGAAATTTATACTAAGAAATCAGAATTTGGTCGACCTGGTTCAATTGAAAAAGAAAATATTATTTTAGAATACATTTCCGCTAACCCAACTGGACCATTTCACATTGGACACGGTCGTTGGGCTGCTATGGGAAGCGCATTAGCTAATTTATTAAAATTCTATGGACACGATGTTTATCAAGAGTTTTATATTAATGATGCTGGTTCTCAAATTCAAAAACTTGGTAATTCTTTGATTATCCGTGTTAAACAAGAATTAGGTGAAGATATTGATTTTCCTGAGGATGAAATTGAAAGAAAAAATTATTATCCAGGTGATTATTTAATTCCTGTTGCAAAACAATTCTTGATTGATAAGAAAGCTGAATTAGATGCCGTAAACAATGATGTAGATAAGATTTCTCTTGATGTTTACTGCGATTATGCCAAAGAATACGAAGAAAAAGTTCAGCGCGATTTGTTAGATAATTTTAGAGTAACTTTTGACAAATTCTATTCTGAGTTATCTTTACACAATTCTGGTAAAGTTGAAGAATGTGTTCAAAAACTTAGAGATAGCGGTAAAATTTATAATCAAGAAGGTGCAGAATGGTTCAAGTCTTCAGATTATGGTGATGATCAAGATCGTGTTATTAAAAAAGCTGATGGTTCAAATACTTATTTGACTGCTGATATTGCTTATCACGTTGATAAATTGGAACGTGGTTTTGATAGAATGATTAACATTTGGGGTGCAGATCACCACGGTTATGTTGCTCGTGTTAAAGCGTCTATTGAAGCTTTGGGATATGATCCGAATAAATTAGAAGTTCTTCTAGGACAATTAGTTAACCTTGTTATCAATGGTAATGAAGTTCGTATGGGTAAACGTAAAAATATGGTTACTCTAGAAGATTTGATTGATGAAGTTGGTGTTGATGCTACTCGTTTTTGGATGTCTATGAGAAATATTGATACAACTTTGGATTTTGATATTGAACTAGCAAAGACTAAGTCTGATGAAAACCCAGTATTTTATGTTCAATATGCGCACGCTAGAGCTTGTTCTATTATAAGAAATGCGATTACCGATAGAGTTGATACAGAATCAGGTAAAACAATTCCTGCGGTGCTATCTGAGGCTGATTTTGATAAGTTGGTTTCAGAATTTGATGAAAATATCGCTTCTATATCTGTAAAAGATGCAAGAAAGTTAATTTTGAAATTAGAAGAATTTAAGCCTATGATTAAATCTTCAGCTCAAGCAAGACAAGTTTACACTATTTGTAGATATGTTCAAGAATTAGCTTCAGAGTTCCATTCATTCTATAACTCAACAAGAGTTATTACTGATGATATTGAAGTTACAAAATCAAGATTGATTCTTGTTTGGGCATTTAAGACTGTTTTAGCTAATGCTTTAAATATTCTAGCTGTTTCAGCACCTGAAAGAATGTAGGAGAAATAATATGATAAGGTATATTTTCGTAATATTAGCAATCCTTTTATTTTCTAATTCTGCAAATGCTTTTATGATGGGTTCTGATATTACGGAAATGGTTACCGCTCCATTTACTTTACATAGAACAAATGGTAATGAGTCTATGCCTAGATTTATGCAAAAAGCTGAAGAATTATTCACGCCAGAAGAGGAAGAAGTAGATTTATCTGGTTATATTAAGGCAATTCAGGCTAAGATTAATTCAAATTTTAATCCACCAGAGGTTGAAGGTTCGCCAAGTGTTGTTGTTCTCTTTAAAATTACAACAAGAGGTCGATTGGATTCTTTTAAAATCTTAAAATCTTCTGGGAATGAGTTGTATGATCATGCTGCAGTTAGAGCAATTCAGATGTCTGCGCCGTTTGATTATCTGCCAAGTGGCTATGAGAAAGAGTTGCTTAAAGTTCAGTATACATTTTCAAAACATGCAACAAGTGTAAATTATTTTTAGTTCACGCAGAATTCTTCTTGAGAATCAATTTTATTGTTGAAGTTGTTGTCCACACCATCTGTGCATGAGCCTAATGAGTCAGGACTTTCTGGTTTTGCGTTTTGTTTTAGGTATTTGTTTGGGATTTTTGTCCATAAGTATAAAAAGAAATCTTTGTGCGCTTTTGTAATATTCTTATTTTTTATAATTACAATATTTTCGTCATTCTTATTTGCGCCGCTGTTTGAAAAGTTCATTGAACCAGTTATTAGGTATGTATTATCAATAATCATTGATTTTGCGTGCATTTTACCAGCATAATTTTCTGTTTTAAGTAGTATTCCAGCTTTTCTCAATTGAGCGTGCTTTGTATTTCTTGTTGTGACGCTATTTGCATCTATAATCACCCTGACATCAACCCCTCTGTTATGTGCTGCAATAAGTTCATTTGCAATTTCAGAGTGCGTAATTAAAAATGTTGGTACGTATATGTAAGTTTTTGCATCTTTGATTAGTTCAATGATTCTTTCTGAGGATTGGTCCTTTGGAGAAAAATAAATTTCTATTTCGCTATCATTTATGACAAATTTTCTGTTATCGCTAAGTTTATTTTTAGTTGTGTGGAAATTTCCATTAATCATTTGTTCAAATTCTTTGGTATATAGTTTAGCGATTTCTGGGGAATTTATTATAATTATACTGTTTACATCAAAGCCAGATGCTCCAGATGGTGATAGATTCATTGATCCTGTGTAGACTGTTTGATTATCAAAAATTAAAAATTTATTATGCATAAGCATATTGCTAAGTGTTTGAGAATTTGTCTTGTCAGTTTTATGTGTAGTTGATAATTTAGATATTAGTTCGTTATCTTTATAGTAGTTCTTAGAATTGTCAAATAGACTATCGGTAATAAATCTTATTTTAACTCCACGTTTTTGAGCTTTGCTGAGCGCTTCTGTAATTTCTGGAATATTTCTATATCCATAAATCGCTATATCAATTGATGAGTTGCTTTTGTCTATTAGATTTATTAATTCTCTGCAAGCTGATGTTGAGCAATCGTTTGTCGGTGCGAGTTTTTCGGTAAAGTCTGTAATGTATGTTTTTATGTCCCCAGTTGAACTGTATAGACTTGGTTGAATTATATTAGGAATAACTTTAAAATCATTATATTTTACAGTTTTATTGTTTTTATTTGAGTTGCAAAATTTGCAAGGAATAGAGTCTGTTGGTAATTGTGATTTTGGTATAATGATTTTGTCGTGTGCAACTTCACCGTAAGGGCAATCAAGGGTGTGATATTTGTTTGAGTGATGGTTGAGTACAACAAGGTTCAAATTTCTTGCTAAATCTAAATTGTGTTCAAATTTTGCTTTGTTTAAAGGTTTCCCATCAACTATTCCAAACCCACTATTTGCTAATATTTTGTTATAATCGTTTCCATTTATTGAAATTGTTGCATATTTGCATTCGTTTGTAACCTTTGTTCCGTATTTGATTTTTATTCGTTGATTTAATAATGTTTTCTGCGCAAAATCTTGGGCAAGATACCCTAGACTAATAAGGTCTGTTCTGCTCAAAGAATTTATCTTAGAATGCTTGTCTATAAAATCATTATCAGGTTCAAGTGAAAATGCTTCTATGTTTTCGATACAAATTATATCGCTTGAGGTGGAGTTTTTAGAACTTCTATCAATTGAAATTTTAGTTGGGGATAATACGGTTTGAACCGTTTTAGATTTTTCGTTTATTGTTATAAATACTGTAAACGCGCAAAATGTTGATATTAGTAATAGTGCAGTTAAGTGTTTCTTCATTATTTGATGTTTTTGTAGTTTGTTATATCAAAACCAAGTCTTGATATTGTATCTTTTAAGGTAAGATTTTGTGTTATGCCAAATTCTCTTGTATGGTTGTCTTTTGTAGAATTGTTATATTTTTTAGGATGAATTACTGCTTCAACAATACAATCTTCATCTAGAACCTGTAAGCCAAGTTCGATAGTTTCAGAGCTCATCATTCCTTCGTAGTTTAATCCAATAAGAAAATCGTTTGTCTTAAGCCCATATTTGTCGATAGAAGTTCTATTTTCTTTGGTTAGATTTTGTAAAGTTAGTAATTTTACAAGATTTCTTGGGTATTTTAGATTTAGATGTTTTACAAGTCTTGGTACAAAATATAACTCTTCAAAGTGTGTTCTGACAAATGGAATATCAAATTCTTTTGCTAATACACAAACTATATTAAAAATTTCTGGGATAGCGTGAATGCAACCATTTGAACTTATATGATCGATATTTGTGTCAGACTTTAACTTTTCAATTTGTGCGCGAAATTCGTTTGCTATTTGGTTTAAAATCGCTTCATTTTTTCGATTGAAATAAAAATACAAAAAGTTTTTATTAAAGATACCATTATCAGTTAAAAGAGGGCATTCTGTTATTGATTTGCCAGTCGTGATATTTAGATGTATTCCAACTCCAAGTTTAGGACAGTCTGGTAAAATATCATGAATTGCATTTTCATAAGCTTCTCCGTTTGTGCAAATGCTTGCGCTAGTCAAAAATCCGTTGATATAACCTTCTAATACTGCTTGGTTGTATTCATTAGAAAGTCCAAAATTATCCACATTTAATATAAAACTCTTTTTAACCATAAGAAAGCTCCTAAAAAAAACCGTGCCACTGTCTATCGAAATTTATAACCAAATTGTCCTTTAATACTTTCTCCTACAAAAAATAAAACACCCGCAAGGTCAATCTTAGTGCTGCTGAGTTTCCCCCCTGACACGGTTCGAAAGTTTACGCCATCTTAAACTTTGTTATCAACGATTATACTAAATTTCAATGTGCCTATAAAACCCTCACAACAGGCTCTGCACCTCGCATTAGCTTCGAGTCAAGAGTTTGCAACACCCCGTGGAGCACGGCTTAATTCAAATATTAACACGCTGAAATTTTTAAGTCCAGTCCTTGAGAATTAGACATTTTACCAATGTATTTAAATTTTGAAAATTTATCCTTTACTTTGAAAGGAGTATCAAATGTCCAAACGTCTAGATTTATATAAATGTAATATTTGTGGAAATTTAGTTGAAGTAGTTTTATCTGGAGTGGGTGAATTAGTTTGCTGTGGTGAACCTATGGAATATCTTGATGCCAAATCAAATGATTCTGAATATGGAGAAAAACATGTTCCAGTATTTGTTGATACTGATGAAAATGGTATTGAAGTACGAGTAGGTAGCACGTTACATCCTATGACAGAAGAACATTATATTCAGTTTATTGAAACAATTTCTGAAGATAAAAACAAAATTTGTCGTCAGTATTTATCACCTCAAACCTCACCAATAATGGTTTTAAAAGATAAAGCTGATATAAAAAATGCTCGTGAGTACTGTAATCTGCATGGATTATGGGAAAGTGTAATGTAATTTCGAAAGGAGTGTAAATGATTAGTGATAAAGTTAGAGATATACTTAATGAACAAATTAACAAGGAATTTTATTCCGCATATTTATATCTTTCAATGTCTGCTTATTTTTCTGAGATTGGTTTGTACGGCTTTTCTAACTGGGCTAAAATTCAATCTAAAGAAGAAATTGACCATGGGATGATTCTGTTTGAATATGTTTTGGGCCGTAATTCTCAAGTCCATTTAGGCCAAATCTCAACCCCAAGTTTTGATTTGAATTCCCCATTAGATGTTTTTGAACAGATTTATATGCATGAACGTTCAATTACCGAAGCTATTGATTGTGTTGCTCACATGACAGAAGGCGAATGTGATTTGGCAACGAGAAATTTTATCGATTGGTATTTGAATGAACAAATTGAAGAAGAAGCTGAAGTTTCTCGCATAATCGCTAAACTAAAAGCTTTCGGTGCAGAAAAATCTGCGTTATACTTGATAGATAGAGAATTGAGTGCTCGAGAATATTCTCCAATTGACTACTAAATATGTAGAATATTGCGGATTTGTAAACAATTTGTCTAAATTCCTTAAATAATCTATTATGTAAATATGGATTTAGGGAAGATTTTATACGTTGATGATGATAAATTGTTAACTTCGACTTTTTCTACGCTTATGAAAGTCGAGGGATTTAAGGATGTTATCGTGTATAACAATCCTGTTGAAGCAATTGAATATCTAAAAACAGAAGCTCCTGACCTTATCATTTCGGATTTTCTAATGCCAGAAATGAATGGTTTGGAGTTTTTGCGAGAAGCTAAAAAATTATACCCTGAAACAAGTATGATCTTATTAACGGCGTACGCAGATAAGGAAAACGCTATCAAGACGATCAATGAGATTGGCGTATATAAATATATCGAAAAGCCTTGGGATAATGATGATTTAATTATGAATATCAGAAATGGTATTGAAAGAAGTCATCTTTTGGCAAATTTAAGGGAAAAGATTGCGCAACTTGAGGAAGCTAAAACTCAATTGACAAAGTATTCAGAGCATTTGGAAGAGTTGGTTGCTGAAAGAACTAAAGAGTTGACAATTGCTAACATGAAATTGTCAGGAATTATCAATTATTGTGCGGACGGTATTATTATCATTGATTCTCAAGGAAATATTGAACAAGTTAATCCAGCTTGTGAAAATATGGTTGGTATGTCTGCAGAAGCTATTCAGAAAATGAAAATTCAAGAAATTGCATATTCTGACAATCCTCAATTGAATAAAAGTGTAAAATCTAATGTGAAATCTACTATTTTAGGACTATCTTGTGAGAATTCTGAATTTCTGGTCAGAGATTTGTACATAAGAAATGTTCTAAGTGAAGAATATATTCCTGTGGAAATAAATTTTGCATCATTAACTAATGAGTACTCTGATGAAGAAAAATTTGTTGGTGTAATTCGTAATTTCAGTGTTCAAAAAGAAACTGAACGATTAAGAGATGATTTTATTGCAACATTAACTCATGATTTGAGAACTCCGCTGTTGGCTGCAATTCAAACTTTGAAATTCTTCTTAGATGGTTCCTTAGGTGAACTTGGGGAACAACAAAGAGTACTTTTATCTACAATGCTTCAAAGTAATGAAGACTTGTTAGGGTTGGTTAATGCCTTGTTAGAAGTGTATAGGTTTGAAAGCGGTAAGTTATCGTTGTGCAAGACTGTATTTAATATAAAAGATTTGGTGACTCAATGCTATGGTGAGCTTGAGCCGTTATCTAAAAAGAAAGAAATTTCATTCAATCTTCATTGTGATGTTGATGATGAACTTTTGATTGACGCTGATAGAGCGGAAATCAAGCGTGTTATTACTAATTTATGTGGTAATGCATTAAATTATACAAATAAAGGTGGAACTATTGATATTATGGTAAAAGCCCAGTCAGGAGATTTAATATTTTCTGTAATCGATAATGGAAATGGTATCCCAAAAGAAGATATTCCACATTTATTTATGAGATTTTCTCAAGGAACTAGTAAAAAGCGTTCAACAGGAACTGGATTGGGCTTGTATTTGTCAAGACAAATTATTGAAGCTCATGGTGGTAAAATTTGGGTTGAAAGCAAGGTAAATAAAGGTAGTGAATTTTCGTTTCTGCTTACTGATGTAGTTGCAGAATCTAGAGTATAAAAGGTGGTTAAGATGTCTAAAAGTATTAAAGTTACTATAATTGAAGATCATGATATGACAAGAATGGGATTGTCTTTTGCTTTGTCAAATCATGAAGGTATTGAAGTTTTGGGGACAGCTTCTGATGGTATGGAAGGTGTAGAACAAGCGTTGGAACTTAAGCCAGATTTGGTTATTATGGATATTGGATTGCCAACTATTGATGGTATCGAAGCTACTCGCAAAATTAAAAACTCTATGCCTGAAATTAAAGTTCTTATGAATACTTCTAGAGATAATGAAGATGATATTTTAGATTCTTTTGCGGCTGGTGCTGACGGTTATATTACTAAAGGGGCAACTTCTGAGCAAACAATTTCTGCTATTCAAGCAGTTAGTGAAGGTGTTGGTTGGTTAGATCCAGCAATTGCTCGTGTTGTGTTGTCAAACATCCGTAAAAATAGCCAGCAAGATGCAAAATCTGGTGGTATTAACTACCAAAAAGGTAAAAATTTGTATGGTTTAACAGAGCGCGAAATGGAAGTTTTAGCATTATTGGTAGAAGGTTTGAAAAATCCTCAAATTTCTAAAAAGTTGGTTATTACTATTGCGACAACAAAAACTCACGTTCACAATATATTACAAAAGTTATATGTTAAAACTCGTTCAAAAGCTGTTGCTACAGCAATGAAAGATGGTTTGGTGTAATTGGAGTTTGTTATGAAGAAATTCTTTGTACTCATTCTAGTATTGTTAGTTAGCGCAAGTTTGCTTGAAGTTGAGGCAAAGAAGGATGACTTACGTTCTCGTGAATTAAAATATCAGTATGAAGTTTTAAAAGATGATGCTAAAAAAGATAAAGAAAGCAAAATCTATAACTTAACACCTTCAGGATATATGACTGTTGATCAGTATGAAGCATTGTCTGAGTATAAAGATAAATCAAACTTGCAAATTGATATTCCGCAATTTCAGACACCTTCAAGTTTTAAATATGTGCCAAAACCTTTATACAGGATTGTTCGATACAACGACCCACCAGGATCGCCTGAAATATCATTAGGTAAACGTCTATATTTAAAACGTCAAGTAAATGCTCAAGGTATTATTTCTCCTGATTTTTCTATGTTGGTTTATCCTGCTGTTTATTATTATACAAATAGTGCGTCTGTTGCGTGTGATTTATTTGTTATTCCTCTTGAAGATGGA
Source organism: bacterium (assembly GCA_017472545.1). GTDB lineage: Bacteria > Cyanobacteriota > Vampirovibrionia > Gastranaerophilales > Gastranaerophilaceae > Zag111. The sequence continues at coordinate 32,137 of JAFUPZ010000076.1, forward strand.
GATACAAATCTCAATAAGGTTTTAAGAGCTAATACAGCAAAGAAATTGCCAGACCCTATTATGACAACTGATAAAACTATTGATAATTATGCTGCTTTTAGGACTTTAACTCCTGTTGATTTTACTCCTGATGGAAGTAAATTACTTGTAAAACAAAAAATTGGTAGCAGAGAAGATGGTATTTGGCAAACTTCTATCTACGTTTATGATTTTAAAACAAAGGTAGATTATGATTTGTTTGAGATTCGTGATGCTATTGTATATTTCTGGGAAGAGTATATGGCGATGAATCTTGATGAAAAACGCTGGGATATTTACCCAATTGGTTTTGATAAAAAAGATCCAAATAAAATTATTGTTCAAGCGTTTGCCTTTACTGGAGAAAAACCTGTCTTTTTAGGTACTTGGTCTGTTGATTGGCAAGGTAATCAATCTCGCTTGATTTCTTTTGATAAAAATTATAAACCAGAAGTTAGTGTTAATGGTTTCAAAGTTATTCAAGATGGCATTGAGGACTATGATGTAGTTGAAAAAGAAAAAGAACTTCAAGTTAAACAATCAAAGGAAATGAAGAAACAGTATAAAAAGAATAAAAAACAAGCGATTAAGCTTATTGAAGAAGAGTATGAGTATACTGTAAAAGGTCTTAAACAAGATTATAAAGATGAATATAGAGATTACAAGAAGTTGCGCTCTTTGTCTGGCAATGTTGAATCTCCTGAGTTGCAATCTGCTTATAAACAATATCTTATAGACCAAGCAAATAAAGATATTGAAAAAACTCAAAAACAAATTGATAAAAAACGAAAAGAAATTGATAAAATTGATGCAAAAATTGATAAATTGTATGAGCAAACTGGTGATACTTCAGAACAAGTTGAGCCAGAAGATGCAAAAGTAGAAACTACTGAGAGTTAATTAGTGCAAGTTTCTGTTCTTTTGTTAGTTTGTGTTTAATTCGGTATTCTTCTTTAAGAGCTTCTGATTTTGTATCAAACTCTTTTTGCCAAAGGATTTTTATAGGTTTGTTGGCACGGGTATATTTTGCACCTTTGCCTTCAAGATGTGCTTGGTATCGTTTTTCAACATCATCAGTATATCCGCAATATAGTGTGTTTCTCTCGGTTTGTAATATGTATACAAAATGTTTTTCGCTCATGTTTTTATTATATTACATTTTATGACATCTAAGAAAATCTTTTGCCTAATTTCATATATTTGGTATAAACTAAACGTATGAATAAACGTTATGCAATTTGTTATAATCCTGAAATGGAAAATTCAGCAGGTGTTATGGAAAATCTTAAAAAGATTTTGGATAACGCATCAGTATTGTACGAAGTTTTGGATATAAATAATCTTGCCGCAGGCTTTGATTTTGCCTTTGTAATTGGTGGTGATGGTACAATTTTAAAGGCTGCAAGATTTTACTCAGAATTTGAAACTCCAATTTTTGGTATAAATTTGGGACGTCTTGGATTTCTATCACAAGCTTCTCCTGATGATTTAACAGAATCTGTTAATAAAATTATCAATGGTGATTATAAGGTTGAAAAACGCTCTATGCTTACTGCAAATAACTATATTGCATTGAATGATTTTGTTATTAAAGGGGATTTTTCTGCGAGAACTTCACGTTTTGCTTTAGAAATAAATGGCAAGTTTGTTTGTGAGTACTTGGCAGATGGTATTATTATTTCAACCCCAACAGGCTCAACAGCTTATGGTATGGCTGCAGGTGGTCCTGTTTTAGCACCTGATGTTGAGGCTATTTCTATTGTACCGATTTGTCCTCATACATTTTCAGCAAGGCCAATTGTTGTTTCTGCTAACGATGAAATTAAGATTTTACCTTGCAAAAATAATGAATATAAGGTTTCTGCCGATGGGCAAATTGCATTTTCTTGGAATAAAGAACTTGTTATTAAGACTGCGAATAAAAAAGCAAATTTGGCTCTATTAAATGAAAATGACTTCTATTCTGTTTTAAGAAATAAGCTTCATTGGGG
>JAFUPZ010000077.1 GCA_017472545.1 bacterium
CTTGCTATTGCCAAAATCAAAAAATCTCCTTACTCAGGTGTAACCGGTACATCAGTTAACCACAAACATCCGGCCATGCATGCTCAATATGTAGCTGATATCAGAGATGTTGTTATCAGAACTGAAAATGGATTTGAAACAAAAGAAGCCCTATTCCATGATAATTCTTGGGGGCCATCAGAACACGCAAATACTTGGGTTGATGAAGCTGAACTAACCAGAACAGATTACCGAAGAGAATTTGGTGGCGAATTAGGATATATTACTGATAACAAATATCTAAATGGTAAACTTGTGGAAAATTTACAAAATGAAATTGGCAAAACAAAATTTAATGAAACCGAAGAATATCATTTTGCGATGCACGAAGATACCACAATCGCAGGTAAATCTCCACTTGCGGATATGCAAGTTAGAAGAATTAGGCAAAACACATTTATTGATCCTACAAGAGATTTCAAACATTTTGAAACATTAACTTCTGAAAAAACTCAAACTGAAATTCGCGAAATCATTGGTAAAACAAAAGTTATCGGACATAACGCATATAAAGATTTCTTGGATATTCAACGTAGAGTCTTTGGAAATCCACCATTTGATAAAGGTATCCAAACAAAAGAAGCCTATGACAATCTACCAGATAGTGACCAATTAAAAGTCCTATTTGAAAAAATTGCACTGCTAAAATCTTATAGTGAACTTCCAGAAGAAAAAATATTCTTTAAACATTCAACTATGGAAGACTTACAAAAAAATAAAGAACTTATCAGAAAAGATGCGCGTAAAAACTTCAATTACGCCTTTGGCAAAAACCTAGAAATCGCCCACTTCGGAGCTGAAAGTGCAAGAGAAGATGTCGCAAAATTATTAGAAAATTTTGCAAAAGAAAATAACATAAGACTCAACAAAAAACAAATTACAGCATATGTAAACTCTCTAAAAACAATAAACAAGGCAGAATTTGACGGAAGTTTAGACAAAACAATCGAGTTAATGATTGCTAGTTTTACAACTACATTAACTGGCAAACTTCCACAAATAGATAACAAAGACGAAAAAATTCAAGTTATGGCTAACCAAGTACGGGATATATTACGTACTAATTTAGGATTCACGTTGGCCGATTTGGACGATTCTTCATCTGCTAAGAATAAATTACCAAAACATATTGTCAACTGGATTGACAGGGTGATGAAACCTTATTCAGATGAAGAATTTGTTCAAATTTATAAAAATCTTCAAAATATGACAACCGTAGAATTTGAACAAAAATACGGAAAAACTATTGATGATAGCGCTCTTGGAATAAAACCTATCACAGGTTTTGACATCCTAAAACAATTCCTTGCTATGGATGAAAAAACTGAAGATATGTTATTTTCAATGCTTTATTATCAAGATTATGAATATAACGTAAAAATGGGTGAAACAACACCGATTTATGATTTCAACAAATTTGGTAAAATTCTTCGTGGCGCGATTTATAAAAATAAACGAACCCTAGATGATTTATACCTAGACTACTATTATTCATTAAAGCTTTTATCACTACCAAATAAACGATACAAGCCTTTACAACAACTACTATTTGACAAACATGGTGTATATTTTGCTTATCCAAAAGTAGACTTGGAAGAAGAAAAAGAAGAAGAAGTTCTATTAAGAGAACTATTCAACGGCATCAACGAGTCTATGGAAGAAATTGAAAATTGCAAAGAAAAAGATACTGCATACAATACAATCACAGAAGTTTATAAATTCTTATGGAAGAAAAAACCTGAAGATATTCCAAGTTCAAAAGATAGAACATTTGTAAACGATAAAATCTATAGTGTTCTTGAAATCTTTGGAGAAGATGATTCAATTGCAGATACAATTAAAGCTGGTCAAGATATACTATCACTTGATGATAATATAACCTATGAAAAATTACAGGAACTTATCAGTATAATGTTTGCAGAAATGAGTATGTATGCAACAACCCTTGATGGCAAAACAATGCTTGACTCCGCTAAAGAAGAAATTAAAGAAATTGAGCAACGCAAACTAGGATTTGTAATGAATGTCTTTGCTCCAAAACATCAAAGCAAAGCTCACGAACTTTTGGACAAATACATAAAAGCAAGAGCAAAAAATAAACCAAATGCTCCAGAACTATTTACAGATTTTGAAGACTTCACAAAACGACACAGACTTCTTAAGAGTCCAGAAGACATGTTAAACGAATATATGCTACTTCTAGCAAAACCATCAGATGACCATGGAAGAATATATTCTGAACGAGAAAAAGCTCAATTCAGAGATGTAAAAGAAGTTTATAGACACAATATTTTAGGAGGCTTAACAATTGCGAATACATTAGATATGCAATATATCATTATGGAATGCGCTAAAGAAGGTAACCTAAATATTGTAAGAGATGAATTTAGAAATTCACAACTTCAATTAAAAGATGGTAGAACCGTTGTTTTGGATTCAGATGAGGCGCTTCTTTCAATTCTAAATCCGCTAATTCACGGAATGGATTCAAAAACAGCACTTCTATTTATTGAACAACTTGGCTTATCAGAACGAGTAATTGAACTATATGCAAAAGAAATAAATACAAAAAGAATGTGTAAATTCATTAAACGTATTGATAGCATATTTGCTTCAGCGAACGCTCAATTAAGAACTATTAAAAAAGAAAATGCAAAACTTGAGAACATCGATAATGATACAAATTGGGTCGAAAAAATAGAAGAATTAAGAAAAACACTAAAACGTCGAGTTCATAATACAAATTATAGAAAAATTGAAAAATTAGTTGATGCTTCATTTAACGATTTGTTGGATGACATTGAAAAACACCCTCAACACTCAAAAACAGCACTAGTTTATTTACACATTGAAGAACTAAAATCTGGTATAATGTATCTTGCAAAAAATGATGTTAATAGACTAAACATGGCACTAAAAGGTTACCAAAGATATATTGACTTAATTAAACAACTTCAAGTGCCACCAAATTCACCTGCTATTGAAATTAGAAACCAATATTTGGCAAAAATTCAAGAGGTTGAGAATTTTGCTGAACAACACACTCGAAGATATGAAGAATTAGAACTTCATACAGCGAATGCAGATGATTATAATGAAGATTTTTAATAAAAAAGAGGAAGTCCTAAAACTTCCTCTCTTTTTATATTTATTAATGCCTATCTTTTAAGAAAATCAGGAACATCAAGATTTATTGAAGGCATTTTAGGGAAACTCAAATCACTTGTTGAAGTTGATGTTGTAGTTTTGCCTTGAAAATACTCAGCTGCAGAAAGTTGAGGAGTATTGATTGAACTTTGGTTAGGTTTTTCAGCAAAACCTGTTGCAATAACTGTAATTTGAATTTCATTTTGGAATGCTTCATTAATTGCTGTACCGATAATTACATCAGCATCATCTCTTACAACATTGTTGATAATATTTGTAGCATCAGTAATTTCGTACAATGTCATATTTGAACTACCTGTAATATTAACGATAATACCACGAGCACCATCAATTGAAGATTCAAGAAGTTGAGAATTGATAGCCATTTCAGCAGCTTTAATTGCTCTGCCTTCGCCTTGAGCTCTACCAATACCCATCAATGCTGTACCTGAATCTTTAACAACTTTTTTAACATCAGCAAAGTCGATGTTAATCATACCTGGAATTGTGATAATATCTGAAATACCTTGAATACCTCTGTATAGAACTTCATCAGTTACACAGAAAGCTTCTCTTAAGCCCATTTGACGTTCAACAACTTGAAGTAATTTATCGTTTGGAACAACAAGAATAGCATCAGTATATTTTCTTAATTTTTCAATACCAGCCTCAGCTTGAGCCATTCTCTTTTTACCTTCCCAGCAGAAAGGTTTAGTAACAAACGCAATAGTCAAAATTCCTAAATCTTTAGCGATTTGAGCAATTACAGGAGCTGCACCAGTACCTGTACCACCACCCATACCAGCAGTGATAAATACCATATCTGCACCTTCTAAAGCTCTAGTAATATCATCTTTTGCTTCCATTGCAGCTTTTTCACCAGTTGTTGGATCTCCGCCTGAACCAAGACCTTTAGTTGTAGATGAACCAAGTTGCAATTTGTTTTGAACATTACTAAATGTCAAAACCTGTAAATCTGTATTCATTTGCCAAAACTCAACACCTGCAAGTTTAGCTTTTACCATTCTGTTAACAGCGTTTCCGCCACCGCCACCAACACCAATAACTTTGATGCGAGTAGGGTTTATATTTGATCTTTCGTTATTATTTCCATAACTTGAAACGATATTTTCCATTGTACCTCCTACGTTTTTAATAATATTATATACAAAAAACGCCAAAATTCATGTATTTGTACATTTTGTAATAATATTTCGCAAGAGAAAATTTTAAGCTTGGAAATCTAATTTATTACCTTGATGTTTCCCTTTAAAAGCAAGTGCTTGCATCTTAATTTGTTCAGCCTGAGCCGCAACCTTATAGTCTTGACTTGAAGGGTCACCAGGCGCTAATGCTGCACGAATCACAATATTTGCATGATCAATAGTTTTTTGAGGATTAGTTTTATCTAATGTAGGCATTTTTATTGGCACATGACCTGCCACAGGAATTCCTTCAGCATTACGTTCAATTACAATATTCCCTGCAAAGCTGCCACCTGCAGTTTTATGCGCCATTTCATGTGCATAAATATGATTGTAATTTCTATTAATCAATTCCTGTTTTGAAATACCGTTCATCATTCCCCTACACACTCCAATTTATTTGCTACCATTGTAGCAAATAATCATCTTTTTGTCAAGGGTTGAAGCTGAAAACTAAACTATATCTCTATGATGGAACTTCTTTTTACCTTTTGCATAATCATCAACAATGTGACCATTACCAACAAGTTTGTATTTATAAATTGTCAAACCTTCCAACCCAACAGGACCTCGCGCATGAGTTTTGTTAGTTGAAATACCGACTTCTGCCCCAAAACCATATCTAAAGCCATCCGCAAAACGAGTAGATGCGTTAAAATATACGCCTGCTGAATCGACTTTGTTCATAAAATTTTCAGCTCGTTCAGGGTTTGATGTGACAATACTATCAGTATGACCTGAACCATAAGTGTTGATATGTTCAATTGCTTCATCGATAGAATTTACAAACTTATAAGATAAAGTTTTTTCACCATATTCAATATCCCAAGCTTCAGGATCTGAAACCAACTTGATTTCACTAAGCTGTAATGAAGCCAAAAGCTCAGATGCTCGCTGAAAACTTGAATGAATTAACAACGTTTCAACAGCATTACAAGCACTAGGATATTGTGTTTTAGCATCAATTACAATCTTTGATGCCATATCAACATCTGCAGATTTATCAACAAAAACGTGACAAATACCACTCGCATGACCTAGTACTGGAATATTTGTGTTTTCTTTAATATATTTTACTAATTTATTTCCACCACGTGGAATAATTAAATTTATATATTCATCACATTCAAGCATTTCTTTTACATCGTCACGTGAAAACACTTGCTGAATGACATTATTAGGAAAATTTGGCACCATATCAAGTGCAAAATTTATAACTTCCATAATTTTTTGGGTAGTATGTTTTGATTCTTTTCCGCCTTTTAAAATTACGGCATTTGAAGATTTAATTGCCAAAGCAGAAATCTGAGAAATTACATCCGGTCTTGCCTCGAAAATAATTCCTAGAACTCCAATCGGACAAGAAACTTTGCACAAGGTTAAACCTTTGTCCAATTCGCGTTCTAACAATTTCTTCCCAATAGGATCTTCCAAAGAAGCTATATCTCTAACACCTTGAATCATATCACGCATTTTAAATTCATCTAATCTTAGTCGATTAAATGTTGATTTTGTTATCTCGCCTTTTGCAAGTAATTCTTCTGCTTCTTCTAAATCTGTTTTGTTAGCATCAAAAATCTCATCTTTATGAACTTCAAACATTTCAGCAATTTTTTGCAATGCTTCATTTTTTAATTCAGTTGATATATCTGCAATTTCTAAGGATGCTTGTTTAGCAGCCTTTGCAATTTTTTTAAAATCTTTACTCATAATTTCTCCAAATTATAAAATGGTAATATTATCTCTAGTTATAATCGCATCATAGTTTTTGAAACCTAAAATTTCAGCAATATTATCAGAATGTGACCCAATAACTTTTTTACAAGATTCTGAATCGTAATTGACAATACCGCGAGCGATTTCGTTTTTATCTTCATCAAGAATTGAAATTACATCACCTTTTTTAAATGTGTTTATAACTTCAACTACACCAATCGGCAACAAACTTTTCTCTGCAAATAAAGCCTCTTTAGCCCCTGAATTAACAACGATTTTACCAATAATATTTGTTGCATAACCAATCCAACGCTTTTTATCAGAAAGGTTTTCATCTGATGGTAAAAACATTGTTCCTAAATCTTCGCCATCAAAAATTCTTTTGATGATGTATGGTTGTTTACCATTAGCAATCAAAACTTTTCCGCCAAAGCGTGTAACAAGTTTTGCCGCTTTTAACTTAGTTTCCATACCACCACGACCACCATCAGACACTCCAGAAGCCAAAGCCAATACATTTTCATCAACTTTATTAACTTCTTTAATAAGTTGTGCATCAGGATTTGTTTTAGGGTTGTCACTATACAAACCATCAATATCTGATAATATAATTAACAAATCAGCATCCAACTCACTAGCAACAAGAGCTGACAATTTATCATTATCAGAAAAACAAACTTGTAAATCATCTTTGACATAACGTAGTGCAACATCAAGAGTTGAAACTGTATCATTTTGGTTAATAACAGGAATTACACCAAGTTCTAACAATTTACTCATTGTTGTTCTCAAACTCAAATATCTTTCACGAACAGAAAAGTCATCTTCAGTCAAAAGGATTTGTGCGGCAATCAAACCGTAGGTTTCAAAACCATTTTCATAAATCGACATCAACTTACCTTGACCAATCGCAGCACATGCCTGTTTTAAGGCGGTACCTTGAGTATCTTCAAGCCCCAAACGCTTTTTACCTAAACCAACAGCACCTGACGTGATTACAATAACCTGTTTTCCTGATTTTACCAAATTGGCAATATCTTCAATAAATGTGTACACTCTTGGTAGTGACACATAGCCTTCATCATTTCTTAATACGTTTGTTCCAAGTTTTACAACAATACGTTTTGCATTTATAAATTCTTGTCTATCCATAGACTCATTTTATCACAATGTTTGAATATATGCTATAGATATTTTGACTATCAATTATTAGAATGATTGATTTTAAAGAAAAAAATATTAAAATCTTAATATGAAGAAATTTCTCACAGGAATATTTTTAATAATATTTGGATTATTCATGCTTGTATCACCGACATTAGCGGAAGAACAACAAGCAACTACTTATCCTGAAGATGTTAACGCCGAAGAAATAGCAGAAGACGAATACACAGAAGATATTGATATTGAACAAATGTACAGGGAAATGCCTGTCCCAGATTTCAAATATCAGCACAATATTGACCCTGGAGAATACGTAGACACTATGCATTCTACTTGGTCACCGTATCCATTATTCAGACTCACTACTCCATTATTTTTCAAATCAATAGCAATTGAGCCTGGATACTATTTATTAACCCCAAGAGAACATGAAGGTGCTTGGTATATATTATTTAAACAACAAGGAAAAGTTAAATATATAATCCCTTGCTACAAAAAAGAAATTGTACCTGTCGACTTTTACAAAAATCATTTACCACAAATCAAAATGACAAAAGTGCAATTAATTAGAGAAAAAACTCTTAAATTTATTGGAAAACGATTCAAAAGTTCAAAACGTGATCCAATACCTGACACATATTTAGAAGCATCAGATTTAGACAACAATTTTATATCAATAATCGTTTATTGGGGTAACTACCGTTATTATTTTGTATTAAGAACTATACAACTGTAGCGTGCAACCAAAATATATCTGTATTATAGTAAAGAAAAAGGGGACAATCATGAAAAATTTAATAAAATTATTTTTATCAATTGCAATAGTATTCACAGGATTAGCATCATTTGCTGATGGTTTTTGGAACCCTAATATTGATGTGAGAGAAGTTCGCGCAAGCCATATTCTTGTTAGTAGCAGAAAAGAAGCACTTCAATTAAAACGTGATATTAAAAATGGCTCTATCACATTTGAAGATGCAGCAATGAAATATTCACAATGCCCTTCAGGTAGAAACGGTGGGGATTTAGGATTTTTCAACAGAAAACAAATGGTTCAATCTTTTGCAGACACCGCATTTGACCTTAAAATCGGTGAAATTTCTGACCCTGTAGGAACAAAATTCGGGTGGCACATAATCAAAACAACCGATAAAAGATAGTAATAAATAAAATAAGTTAGTAAAAGGCAAATTCTTGGAATTTGTCTTTTATTTTGCGAATTTTCGCTCAATTCTGCGTATATTTATAAAATATCCGATAGTTACAATAACTGCAGCCGTAACCCATGCTATCGGTCCTGCATAAAAAATACCAAAATACCCAAACTCTACTGCTAAAAAGACAGCAGCATAAGCTCTTACCATAAGTTCTGCACAAGAAGAAGTTAACGGAATTAGCGGTCTGCCCATACCTTGCAAGGCATTTCTAAATATAAAAATCTGTCCTAAGAAAAAGTAAAATAAAGTACTTATCCATAAGTATTCATGCGCAATCTTTATAACATCAGGATTTGCTTTACCAATAAATATTTCAATAATCTCAGGACCCCAAAATCTCATAACAAAAGCCATCAAAAGGCTTAAACCAATATTTATTAAAGAAGATTTAATAACCCCTTCCTTAATTCTACCAACTTCCTTTGCGCCAAAATTTTGAGCAACAAAAGAAGCTAAAGCAATTCCAAAAGAAATCATTGGCAGAGTTGCAATTTGCTCGACCCTTAACGCTGCTGTAAATGCTGCAATTACATTTGCACCAAAAGAGTTACATACACTTTGAATAATCAAAATACCAATTCCTAAAACTGAAAATTGAACAGCTGCAGGAATTCCAACCCTCAAATGCTCTTTTGCAAATTCTCTATCTTCTTTATTGTGAATAAAATCAAAAACCCAATCAGATTTTTTAGTATGCAGAATTGGGAATTTTAATTTTACAAAAATCAAACATAATAATGCTGAAAACCCTTGAGATAAAACAACAGCAACCGCAGCGCCAGATACTCCCCAGCCAAATTTTAGAATAAATAATAATGCTAAAAACACATTCAAAACTGATGCCAAAATCAAAAAATATAATGGAGTTTTACTGTCCCCTAAAGCTCTAACAACACTAGCTAAAAGGTTATAAAGGTTTACCAATACAAGTCCAAATGTACAAATTTGAATATACCAGTATGCATCATGTAATATTTCAGATGGCACATTCATCATAAAAAGAATAGGTTTCATAAAAACAGCAAACAAAATTGAGAAAAACAAAGTAAATGCCGTACTCAAAATTGTTGAAACTGTAGCAGAACGTCTTACCCCATCATAATCCTTCGCGCCAAATCTTTGCCCAGTAATCACCGCAAAACCGTTATTCATCCCAACAACGGCAAACATAATTAAGAAAAACAGCGGAGCAGTAGCACCAACTGCGGCTAACGCTTCGACCCCTAAAGTTCTTCCAACAATCACTATATCTGCAATGTTATAAAGTTGTTGAAAGATATTTCCTATCAACAAAGGGATAGAAAACAGCACAATTAACTTTAATGGTTCGCCTCGTGTTAAATCCTTAATCATAGATTTAATTATATCTTAAAAATAACACTTGAAAAAATTTTTTCTTCATGTAAGATAGATTTATGCGGTCGAAAGCCGTTGAAAAATGAATAGGAAAAAGGATATGGCAAGGTAGCTCAGCTGGCTAGAGCGTTCGGCTCATACCCGAGAGGTCGAGAGTTCGAGTCTCTCCCTTGCTA
>JAFUPZ010000078.1 GCA_017472545.1 bacterium
AAAAAAAAGAGCCTTAAGGCTCTTTTTTATTTTAATTTTACATCCACAAAAGTTCTCAAAACTTTTCTGTATCTTTTTAGGTAATCTTTGAATAATACTAAATCTTTTTTAGAAAATTCTTTTTCGACTGCTTCTTTAATTTTGCCGATTTCGATAGAACCTTTTTTCAGAATTTCTTGTCCTTTTGGAGTGATTTCATTTCTTTTTATAATGATGTTATCTCTTGTGTCGGCTATTCTTTTTACCAGCCCTCTCGATTCCATATCATTAAGAATTTTACCTACGTGAGCTTTTCCTTTGAACAATAATCTTGCAAGTTCAGATTGAGAAATATCAGGGTTATAATCTATTGCAAACAATATTGCACACTCATCTGTTGTAACATTAGCGTTTATGATTTTTTCTTGAAACTCTCTTCTGAACGCTTTGTTAAAATTTGCAGTGTAATCGATTTGGAAAGTTAAATTGTTTTCCATATCTTTGAAACCATTAGTGTTTTTTGTCATACAGGTATCCTTTTCTACTTGTATCATTGATTGTACTATGTATGGGGGATTAATGCAAGTCCTTATTGACAAATTGAACTAGTTTTTCTACTATTAGAGTAGAAAATTCTACCCTAAAATATTGGAGAAAAATATGAAAATAAAATTATCTAGAAGACAAATGGCTATTGCGGTACTTTTAATCATCTTTGTGCCGATTTTATATAATAAAATTTCAACAGGCGTGCTTGGGTTTATGATGATGCAGGCGATGAAAATGCCGAAAGAGGTTGTTGTTGATAAACCTCATAATGAGAAGGTGTTTGTTTCAGCAGAATCAACAGGTCGTGTTGAAGCAAAATATTCTGTAGATATTGTAGCAAGAGTTCCTGGTTTCTTATTGAAAAAACACTTCAAAGAAGGCGATATGGTGAAAAAAGGTCAACTGTTATTCCAAATTGATCCAAAAGAATACGAATTAGAAGTGAACAACTCACGAGCTACAGTAAATCAGTATGACGCATTATATAAAAACGCTCAACAAGAGTTGAATCGTGCCAATGAATTGATTAAAGAGGACTTGGTTTCTCATTCTTATGTTGATGAAAGCTTAGCTACAAGAAATGCTAATAAGGCTCTTTATGATGCGGCAAAACAACGTTATGAATTAGCAAGAGTTAATTTAGGGTATACAACTATTAAATCTCCAATTGACGGTAGAATTGGTAAAGTAAATATTACTGAAGGAAACTATGTTCAAGTAACTTCTGGTCCTTTGGTAAATATTTCAAGTACAGATCCAGTATATGTTACTTTTAGTTTAAGAAGTGCCGATTTTGTTAAATTACTAAGAGCTAGTGACAAATTTAAAGATGTTGAAGTAAAAGTTCAATTTAGTGATGGTAATTGGTACGAACACGTTGGTGTTGTGAACTTTGTAGACAACCAAATTGATAAAAACTCAGGTTCTGTTCAAATGAGAGCAACTTTTGAAAATCCAAAAGGTATATTGGTTCCTGGAGATTATATGAAAGTTATGTTGGTAGCACCAAAAGAAATTTCATTTATGACAGTTCCTCAAGCTTGTACAAAAGGTGATGCTATGAGTGGTTACTATGTATGGGCAGTTGAGGCAGATAAGGATGCAAAACCTTCTAAAGGTTGGTTTGGTAAAAATAAAGAAGAAAAACCTGTATTAAAAGTTGTAAGGAAAGATATTACTGTATCAGATGATATTAACAACAACTGGATTGTAGAAGAAGGTTTAGATTATTCTGATGATATTGTTGTTGCTGGCGTTCAAAGTATTATGGTTGAAGGTCAGCAGGTAAAAATTCTTGATGCTGAAACATATTCTAAAAAGAAAAAAGGTAAAAAATAATGAAAAAGAAATTCGATTTTGATAAATTATTTTTCTTCATAAGAAAACCTAGATTTGCCCTTGTAATATCAATCTGTATTGTGATTGTGGGTATGATTTCATTGTTGGGGTTAAAACAAGAAAGTTACCCTGATGTAACCCCACCTCAAATTCAAGTTTCAGCTTCATATATGGGCGCAAGTGCAGAGGTTGTTGAATCTTCTGTTGCGACAATTTTGGAAAATAAATTAAACGGTGTTGAAAACCTTACTTATATGTCCTCAAACTCTTATGATGGGACATATATTTTAAATATGTATTTTAAAGTTGGTTCTGATAAAAACGTAAACTTGATGAACGTTCAAAACAGAATTCAACAAGTTCAATCTCAGCTTCCTGAAGATGTACAAAGAACAGGTGTTACTGCGATTTCAAGAACAGCAGGTTCAGGTGCTTTGATTTTAACATTATATCCTGAATCAGGTAATTGGAGCCAATTAGACTTAACAAACTATGGTTCTATATATATTAAAGACGAATTAAAACGTGTTGATGGTGTTGCTGACGTTGAGGTTTATGGCGCTGGTGATTATTCTATGAGAATCTGGTTAGATCCTCAAAAAATGGCAGGCTTAAATGTTTCAACTAGTGAAGTGAGAGCGGCTATTAATGCTCAAAACACTCAAGTTGCAGCAGGTTCATTGGGTGCATTGCCAACTGATGAAGAACACGCCCTTCAATTGACTTTAAAAACAAAAGGTCGTTTGAATGATGTTAAAGAGTTTGAAAATATTATTATTCGTTCAAATATGGACGGCTCAAATGTAAAAATAAAAGATGTTGCTCGTGTTGAATTAGGCGCGCAAACTTATCAGAACTTAGGTTTGGTAGGTGGAAAACCTTCAGCCGTTGTTGTTGTTTCTCAACAACCTGACGCAAATATTATTAATATGTCAAAAGGTGTTCACGCAAAAGTAGACGAGTTGAACTCTAGATTAACTAATGGGATAAAAATTATAACTATTAAAGATGACGCGGATTATATCCATGAGTCAATGAAAGAGGTAGAATTTACAATTTTATTAACAGGTATTATTGTTGTATTAATCATCTTCTTATTCTTAGGCGATGGTATGGCAACATTAGTTCCTTGTGCAACAATTCCTGTATCTTTGGTTGGTACATTCTTTGCCCTTAAAGCTATGGATATGTCTATTAACTTGTTATCATTATTTGCATTAGTTTTAGCGGTAGGGGTTGTTGTTGACGACGCGATTGTTGTTATTGAAAACGTTAAACGTCACATGGAAGAGGGAAAATCTGCAATTGTGGCTACCCAATTAACAATGGAAGAAGTTGGTGCATCACTTGTTGCGATGGCAATGGTTCTGATGGCTGTATTTGTGCCGATTGTATTTATGGGTGGTATGACAGGTGTTATGTATAAGCAATTTGCAGTGTGTATTGCAGTATCAATTGCTATTTCTGCAATTTGTGCGTTATCACTTTCACCTGCAATGTGTGCGCATTTCTTAAAACATCAAGAACCAGAAACTTTTAAAGATACTTCTGGAGATAAACATCCTGTTATT
Organism: bacterium; assembly: GCA_017472545.1. Lineage (GTDB taxonomy): Bacteria > Cyanobacteriota > Vampirovibrionia > Gastranaerophilales > Gastranaerophilaceae > Zag111. The sequence continues at coordinate 3,438 of JAFUPZ010000078.1, forward strand.
GCTAAGTTAAAACGTATTCAAAGAAGAATGAATCGTAGAATGAAATTCATAGTAGACAAATTCAATCAAGGTTTTGATAAGGTTGAAGATTTCTTTATGGAATTTGTTGAAAAGTTCGTACATAATCAAAAGTTACTTGTTATTTCTTATTTGTTGATTGTAGCGTTAACTTTACTAGGTTTTAGATTTATTTCAACAGGTTTTATTCCTGATGAAGATCAAGGAGTTTTAATTGCAACAATTACTCTTCCTGATGGTGCTTCACTTTCAAGAACAAAAGAAGTTGCAACAAAATTTGTTGACCAAGTAAAAGAGTTAGACGGTGTTGAACCTCAAAAATTAACTGTTTTTGGTGGTGGTAGACAAGTAAACTCGGCATTTGCAATTATTTTGTTAAAGGATTATCCAGAAAGACGTAATAATCCAATTACTTGGATAGAACGTAAAGTTCAAGGCAAACCTACAGATTTATCGCACACTGCGATTTTGTCAAGAATAAGACAGATTACAGCATCAACAAAAGAGGCTTCAATTATCGTGTTCTCTCCACCAGCAATTCAAGGTATGAGTATGATGGGTGGTTTTGAATTCCAAATGTTATCTCAAGGTGAATATACTTCTCAAGAAATGGAATCTTGGGCTAATAAATTGATAGCTGCTGCGAACCAAAATGAGTCACTTTCAAACGTTAATACGACATTCCAAGCTAACGTTCCTCAATATACAGTAGATATTGATTATGCAAAAGCATTGGCTCAAAATGTTGATTTACAAGAGTTGTATGCAACATTAACATCTATGTTAGGTACATATTATGTTAATGACTTTAATAAATACGGTCGTGTATTCAAAGTTCAAATTCAAGCAGAAAGTAGATTTAGAAATAAAGCGACTGATTTAGAAGGAATTTATGTAAAAAATAGAAATGGTGTACAGGTACCAATATTATCCATTGTTACTTTAAGACAAACTGTTGGTACGGCAGCTATTTCACGTTATAACCAATATCAATCAGTACAAATTCAAGGTCAACAGGCTGCAGGTAGAAGTACTGGGGAAGCAATGTTGGCAATGGAAAAAGTTGCAAAAGAAGTTCTTCCTTCTGATATGACTTTTGACTGGTCAGGTACTTCAGCTCAGGAAAGAGAAGCTGCAGGTCAAACTGTGATGATTGTAACTTTTGCTTTGGTGTTCGTATACTTATTCCTAGTTGCACTTTATGAAAGTTTTACAATTCCAGTTGCGGTATTGTTAATTTCCCCAGTTGCGGCTTTAGGGGCGTTATTATTCCAAATGATGATTAATCAGTCGTTTGATGTTTATTCTCAAGTTGGTATGATTACGTTAATTGGTTTGGCAGCAAAACAGTCTATTTTGATTGTTGAATTTGCTAAAGAAGAACACGAAAAACATGGATTGGGTGTAAGAGAAGCTGCGATAAAAGCTGCTAAATTAAGATTTAGAGCGATTATGATGACTGAATTAGCATTTATTATCGGTGTTTTACCTATGATATTTGCTGCTGGTGCAGGGGCAAATTCAAGAATTTCAGTTGGTTCTACTGTATTTGGTGGTATGGTTGCAGCTTGTACTTTGGGTGCTGTTCTTACTCCTGCATTCTATGTTTTAGTTCAAGAGTTTGTTGATAGATTCCCTAAAAAAGAAGTTAAGGATAAAGATTTGGAGATTTAAGATGAAAAAGATTCTCAATATAATTTTAGTTGCTTCAGTATTGTTAGTAGGTTCAACTTGCGCAATGGCAAAGAAAACCGCAGAAACTGATTTAGTGGCTAAAAAAGATAAAGATGTTGTAATTGTTAAACCTGAGAAGGTTAAAGTTAACCATAAAAAAGAAGCAAAAAAACAAAAATCAAATGCAAAAACTAAGGCAAAATCTTCTCAAGAAGCGGAAGGAATGTATGAAACTAAATTCCCTGCGATTAATAGTAGAATTCAATATTCCGATATGAATGGCGAAGTTTCTCTAACCGACTGTATTAAATTAGCTATTACTCATCATCCAACTATTATGTCAGCTATTAGCAATGCTGAGATTTACAAGTCAAAAATTGGGCAGGCTTGGTCAAATTACTTCCCAACGATTAGCGCTGGTACAAGTATGTCCCGTAATAATATGTTTATGACAATGGGTGGTAATTTTACTAGAATGATTGATCAAAAATACAATTTATTCTATGTACCTACAATGTCTGCTGATATGTTACTTTTTGACTTTGGTAAAACTAAAGCTCAAGCTGATTATGCAAAAAGAACTTGGGAATCTACAAGATATGATGCTGAAACTAGTATCGAAAATGTAATTTATAATGTAAAAGTTAGATATTATAATATGGTTTTTGCAAAGTTGCAAAAAATGGTTTATGAAAATACTGTAGAAGATTATGAACTTCAACTAAAACAAGCAACTGCATATTATGATATTGGGAAAAAAGCTAAAATTGATGTGACTTATGCTGATTATAACTTGGGTAAAGCTAAATTAAACCTTATCAAGGCAAAGAATACTGAAGAATTAGCATCTGTGCAATTAGCCAATGCTGTAGGTATTCCAGAACTTGAGAATGTGGTTTTGAAAGATTCATTAAATGAAAATGAATATGAAGTAAATTTCCCTGATTTGATTAAGATTGCGGAAGAATCTCGTCCATCATTACTTTCAGCAAAGAAACGTATGGACGCAGCGGAGTTAGCTGTTAGAAGTACAAAACGAGCTTTCACTCCTAATATTTCAGGTTTTGGTTCTTATCAACACGGTGGTCGTCAAATATATTCAGATAATGGTTATCAAGTAGGTGTTCAACTTAATTATTCAGCATTCAATTTAATGTTATTGAAAAAACAAGTTGATGAAGCAAATGCTACTTATAAAAAATTCGTTGCCGATTATGAACAAGAACGACAAAATGTTTATTTGGATGTAAAATCTGCATATATCAATTTAATGAATTCATATGACAGTATTGCAGTTTCAAAATTAGCGTTACAACACGCTAAAGAACAACAATACCAAGCATTTAGACGTTATCAAGTTGGTTTGGGTGATGCAATCGAGTTTAAAGATTCTGAAAATATTTACTTGAATGCTCAGTTAGATTATTATTCAACACTATTGCAATACAATATAAATGCAGCGGAGTTAGAAAGGGTAATTGGTGCACCAATAAGGTCTTCTGATAAAGCTTTATAATTTTATATGTAAAGACTGTAAACGGTGTAAGATTCTTTTCTTACATCGTTTTTAGCTGTTTGAAATCTCAAAAAGG
>JAFUPZ010000079.1 GCA_017472545.1 bacterium
AAGATTTTAGAGAAAACATGAACGCCGAAAAATGCTATCTTGAAGGAAGGTTTTCTGCAACGCCTTTTATCATCACTTCTGAAAATACAATTAGAAATATATTAAACGCCGGAGAAAAGTTCTAAGAATAAAAATGCCCACCTTAGCAAACTACCAAAGTGGGCAAGCGGTAAAATTAATTTATTTTAAGGAAAACTGCAATTAAGTTTTCGCATGAAATACAAGGGTTCAAAAGTTTATTTATTCACCACCATTTATTGTCTTTTTCATATTTGATACAGTAGATTCCCTAGTAAATATCCTACAAAAGATAAAAAATAATACTATTACAAAAGTTAAACTTGATATAATTTGTATCTGATTACTTATTAGAAATAGTTGTATCTTTTCTAAAATCTTTGTTAGTGCATATGTAAGCAAAATACCCCATGAAATACAAACCACAAAAGTAAAAATAGATGTCATTTTTTGAGTAGATAAATTTTTATTGTAAAAGTCTTTTTTGGGTCTAGTATATACATTATAAACATAATAGTTTTCTTCATTATCAGAAAGTTCACTTAATTTATTTTCATATTCATGAACAATATTAATCCAAGAAATCATCCAATTATAATGACCTTTTACAGTTAAGTGCCAACAAATTGCAGTAACAAAGCCCAATAAAACTATTATAGTTTTTAACAAATCTCCATCTTTCAAACTGTAATACCCAACAAAGAGTGCTCCATTGAAAATAGAATAATAATTTACCCATGTATTATAATTTTGATAATGAAAATTACGACCTTCTATTGCTTTTTCATAATATTTGAAGCATTTATCAAAATTTTCGTTATTAGAATCATTTTTTTTATCACACATAAAATATCCTTTATAACAAACAAGGCTGACAAAAAGTCAGCCTTGTTTGTTAATAAACTATATTATGACTTTTTTTCTTCAATTTTAAGAGATAACGTATCTGGATCTTTAACTTTGAGAGTTAGTACATATGTTTTTCCAGTTACTAATCCACTAGCTTCGTTATTTGAAATCCCACCTTTTTTACAATCTACAAAGTCATCACCAACTTTGAACTTTGCATCTTTAAATGCTGGATCCCAATTATTTTCAGCGTATCCTATACCAAATGCTAAAGTACCTTCAGACACCCCCCAATCATTTGTTTTGGATTGATCCCATTTAAACTCAAAAGTATAAGTAATGTTATCGTCTGATGACATTTCATAGTATCCAAAATTTGAGTTAACCCAATATTTTAAGAAAGGAATAATATCTTTGTAATCATTTTTCTTAGGTGTATCTGCCCAGCTAAATACTGATGCAATATTATTACCTGAGATATCTTTACTAGCTGTTTGAATGCTAAGATATTTGTGTGGATAATTTGCTTCTTTTGTTCCATAGGCAGATTCTACGATTGCAAGTTTATTAGAATCTTCAAATTCAGTTAACAAAGTTGACTTTGCAATTTTAAGATTTTTATCTCCAACTTTGGCTTCAATCTTAACAATAGCATCTTCTGGTTTTACATTTTCATAGGCAACAATTTTAACTGGTGTTGTTAATTTTGTAAAACCTGCTCCCAAAACTAGTAAATCTTCTCCATATTTTCCAGTTGTAAAAGAAGATTTTTCAGTTTTCCATGTTGCTTTGCCATCTTTATCATAACCAGTTACATATGAAAAAGAAACTTCAACATCTTTCTCGTTAAAAGAAGCATCAAGCCCTTTTAATAAGATTGCATCAACATACATTGCATAAGTTTTACCATCTGCATTTAATACTGCAGTTGGATCATTAACATTAGTACAACTGAATAACATTAATGCAGTCATTGCTACTAGAAAGAATGATTTAAGAATATTTTTAGTCATTATTTCTTACCTCCAATTAAAGTTTTTCAATTGTGAATTTTTCTGCTGCAACATTCATACTAATCTTATATTTTCCAGCATCCGCAAAACATGTTTTAAATTGTCCAAATTCTGGAATAGGATCATCAAGAAAATCAGCATTTGCACAAGATTCATCAAGGTTTGTATTATCCCATTGTTTATCCCAAGAAGCTTTTGATGTAAGTTTAAAGTTATCACCTGCTACAACTTCAACTTCAATAACATTCAAACCTGTTGCTTCATCATATTTCATCTCCAACCATTCACTCCAATTTGTAGATGAACCAATATAGTATGCTGTTGCTGTAGAATATTCATAGTTTTCTTCATAAACTGTAGGACAGCCCATGAAAGAAAGTGCTACAAAAGCAACTAATAATCCAAAAATAATTTTTTTCATTTTCTATACTCTCCTTACCTTAGATATCCCAGCGAAGAGCTACACGGAATGCACCTGCATTTGCATAATCTGCTGCACCATCACCAAGTGTGTATCCGTCATAGTTGATATTATCTTGTCCATCACCAAATCCTTTGTAAGGATCCATTCCCCATACAAATTGTGTGTATAGAATTGGTTTTTGTGGGATGTTAAGCTTCATATTTGCTCCAACAAAGAATCCAAGTTCTTTTCCTTCGTATACTACAGAATCATCTTTAGCAACTCTGAAACCCATACCAGCTTGTGCATTGATTCCTGCAGGAAGTCCTAATTCAAAGATTCCTGTGATGAAATCAGCGTCAGCATCTGCTGGATCATATCCAACTACTAAAGCAAGACCATTAAGTACAAGTGGTGTAGAAACTTTAAGTCCGATATCTCCAATTGAGAATGCACCTTCTTCAACTTCTGTTTTAACAGTTGCGTTTGCATAAGCATCAAATTTAACTACATCAAAGTCATATCCACCAAACAATTTTGCACCAAATTCAATTGATTCTTTTGTAGATGTATCTTTATCAATAAATGTTGTTTGCATGTAAGGATTGATACCTGCGTTTCCGTATGCAAATTTGTAGTTAAAGTCAACCCAAACTTTCATTGTGTTTGTTCCACCTAATTGATCAGAAATAGGAGTACTTCCGTCAGCTTGTTTTACATACATCATGTTAGCCTGGTTACCACGAGCTCTCCATCCTGCAATTACATCAACATAATCATCTGAGTATGAAAGATTGATATTTGCAGCCATGTTGTCAGCAAATGGTGCTGCTGGATCTACAGCTCCAACATCTGATGATGATGGAACATATTTGTTTTTATATACAACATTGTCAACAACTGATAAATCTCCATCTCCATACAAGTTGAAAAGTGCGTTTGCTTTTGCTGTGAATGGTCCAAATTTTCCTTGGTATCCTACGATGAAATCTGTTTCGTAGATGTGTCCAAAGATTGTATCAAATGTTTTACCATAAGCACCATTGTATTGGAAATCTACATATTGACCAGCAAATTCTGCTGATGCCCAAGCGTACATACCATATTGGTTACCAGCACGGTCAGCAGTCTTGTTAGGAGCTACTGCTGCTTTGATTTTTGCACCAAGTAAATCGTTGAACCATTCTGTTACAGCATTTCCTGTTGCAATATATGAATATCCACCTGTTGAGTTATAACCTGCATCCCAGTTATCTGTAACTGTTGTCCAGTTTACATTTGTGTGTGGTGGCAATTTTGCATATTTATAACCTGTTGTATATGTAACCCAATCGTTTTCAAATCCTGCTTTGAAATGTCCAAGTGCTGTAGCTCCTGCACTTTGTCCATCAAGGAAATATACAGGATCAAAAACTGTATCTACTAAGAAATTTGTTAAACCTGATTTCCATGGTAGTACAGGATCTGCTTTTGCTGAACCATTAACAACACCGTCTTCATCACGAGTTTTTCCCCATGCACCTTCTTGATACAAGTTGTTAAATCCATCTTGTTCTGCAACTGCAACTTCAAAGAATACTGGCATGTTAGGAACAGCGTTTCCTGTCATTTTCCAATATGATTTTAAGTTGATACCAGCTGAATCAAGACCTTTGTCATCCTTTGTTAATTCTACACCAGCTGCATTTTTCTTTTTTGTATCAACTGTATCAAATTTTGTTTGGAATCCGAGCATTGACCATGTTACAAATTTAAGTCCTGAATCACCTGCACCTGCTTGTGCCATAAGAGCAGCAGCTCCTGCAGCGTCACCTGAAGCAGCGAGTTCTGCTGCTTTTTGTTTTGCAAGTACTTTTGAAACTTCGATTAGTCCGTTGTTTCCACCGAAACCGTCATCAATTTTGTCTGGTGATTTGAAGTCGTAAATATATGTTCCTTTGTACCAGAACTTATATTTTAGGACTCCGTCCATTGTTGATTTTACGGC
>JAFUPZ010000080.1 GCA_017472545.1 bacterium
GCTGAAAATATTACAACATTACAAGTAACCATAAATGGATAATTGTATGAATATCCGATTAAAATTGCATATATCGCAACTAGTGTCCATAAGTTTGGATTTAGTAGTGAACAAATATGTTCAATAAATGCAAAGTTTATAGTTTTTAAGTTTTTGAAATTAGTTTTAAATAGATTAAATCTTTTTGTCAATCTCGGTTTTTTAAACAAACAATCCTGACCTAAAATATAAGATTGAATATTGGGATTATATACGCATTTGTGACCTGTTTGCGATAGTAACAAGCTGAATTCAAGTTCACTGTTAATATCTTTGAAGTCGATTCCTTGAAGTTCATCTAATACATCTCTTTTGATTATGAACAATCCAGAATCAATTTGTGTTGCTAATCCCATTAGTGAACGTGCTTGTTTGAAGAAATTTGCGTGATATTTTTTGTAAACAGCTTTGATTTTATCAACAATATCAAGACTTTCTCGGTTTATTTCAAGTTCACCAGTAACAGCATCGGCATTAGTTAATGCGGTATTTGCAAGAGTTAAAAATTCTGGTTCGATTTTGCGAATACCATCAATAAATACATAAGCATCAATTGTTGGGTCTTTTTTTAACTCATCCAACAACATTGAGATTGCTTGGTTTTTACCTAATGTTCCGACATCTTGGATATTCATAACATGGACAAAATTGTCGTGTTCGAATAGTTTTTCTGAGCCGTCATTGCAATCGTCTAAAATTGCATATACTCTGAAATTTGCAAGTGGATAATCTTGCATTTTTATTTGTTCAATAAGTTCTTCAAGACAGTCCTTATGGTTATGGTTGTATATTATGACAGCAAAATTTTTTTTACCGCCATCATATTTTGAATACTTTCTTTCAATAGTGAAAGGTTTGTCTTTCAAGTTTCTGATTGAAAGTATGAAGTAATAAATTGTGTAAATAATTACATATAAATAAAGTATGTATAAAATAAATTCCATAACCCTGTCCTCATTTTATACTAATTCTAGTAAAAACCTAAATAAATAGCAAACAATTATAACTCAATGTAAATTGCACCTTGACGAAAAACTCTAAGTTCTTCGTTCATAACGCCGACAACTGTTGATTCTAAGCCTTTTGCGCAATGTCCATAATCTTCAATGATTAAATCGGCAAGTCCTGTCATATTTTCTAGTGCCTGTTCGTAGGTTTTTGCAGAAGGTTGATGCGATAAATTTGCGCTTGTTGTTGCAAGAACATGTCCTGGTACGATTTCGCAAATTTGTTTAAATACTTCGTTGTCAGGAATTCTTATTCCAACAGTTGGCATTGATGATGTTATATAATCTGGTGTTTTGTCGCTTTTATCAGTTACGATAGTTAAAGCGCCAGGAAAGTATTTTTTTATAAGTTTTTGTCCAATTTTTGGGATTGGTTTTACATAATCCAGCAAGTTGTATATTTCATTTGACATTAGGATTAAAGGTTTTTGAGCTTCACGTTTTTTGATTTCGTATATTTTAGCAACAGCTTTTTCATTTGTTGGTAAACAGCCCAACCCCCAAACTGTGTCTGTAACATAAGCTATTACGCCACCGTTTTCTAATACTTGTACAATTTCATCTTTGTTTTTTATCATACTTACCTCTATTCCATTCTAGCACAGAAATTTTAGCGGTTGACTTTTTTGAAAACATCATTATTATAAGGATAGGTAGAAAATTAAAAAAGGATTTATGTTATGGCTTCAGGTGCATCAATTATTTCAAACATTTCAGCTAATTTATCAAATACTTATTCATATTTGGCATCTCTTTATCCAGAAGAGGGTGTTACTTTAGATAATATTACAGCTGCTAGAAATGATAATACAAATTATTTGACCTTAAACCAACCTTTTGCATCATACTTGCAGAACAACTTTGGCACTATTGATAAAGATGGTGATGGTGTGATTGGTGCTGATGAAATGAATAATTTAACTAGTGTAATTTCAAGAGCTGGAGCTTCTCGTGCAGAATTAACTCAACTTGCGGCATCTGGTGCTTATTCAAGTGAAATGGTTAACAAAATTCTTGAACATTTCGATGAAATTGATTCAAATAAAGATGGTAGAGTTACAAGCGCTGAAATTTCAGCATTTACATATTCTGCTAATAAACAAGAAATGATTGACGAAGAAAATCACAAAAAAGCTACTGGAACATCTTTATTCTATGCAGATGAATCTTCTACAGATGTTTCAACTTATAGTATTTTGAGTTATAAATACAAAAATTTTAACGGCTCTAAATAGTTAAGACTTGTGATGCCAAGTATTATTTTCCAATGCAAAAATGATCAAAGATGTTATTTAGAATATCATCTGTTATTACTTCGCCTGTGATTTCATCTAATGAAAGAAGTGCAGATTTTAGGTCAATATAAATCATATCTTGTAATTCTTCCATTTGAGCGGCTTGTAATGCACGTTCTAATGATTCTTTGCAACGTAATAAACAAGTTTGCTGACGTTTGTTTGTAATAAACTCTGTTTCTTCTAATGAGAATTGGCAAACAATAGACTTCATTTTTTCTTTTAAATCATCAAGTCCGTCTTTTGTATAAACTGAAAGTTTTGCTGTGTTCGGGATTTCTTCGTTGAATTCTTTTTCTAATAAATCTATTTTATTTGCGACTACAATATGAGTTTTATCTTTTATTATATTGTATATTTCTTTGTCTTCGGTAGTTATTCCTACATTTGCATCGTATAAGAATAGGTTCAAGTCAGCTTCTTGAGCGGATTGTTTTGAGTATTCAATACCAATTTCTTCGACTTTGTCGATGTTTTCATCTTCACGGATTCCTGCAGTATCAATTAGTGTAACAGCAACTCCAAGATCAAGATTTTCTTTGATAATATCTCTTGTGGTTCCAGCAATATCAGTTACAATCGCTCTATCAAGGTTTAATAATGCGTTGAATAGTGAAGATTTCCCAACGTTAGGGCGACCAACGATTGCCACTTTAACCCCTTGACGTAAAATATCAGATGATTTTGCACAAGCCAAAATTTTGTCAATTTCGTTTAGTGATTTAGTAAATCTTTCAATGAGGTATGAATATTCTGGCTCTGCAACATCTTCAGGAAAGTCTATTCCTGCAACAATTCTAGACGTTGTTTCAAATATGTCTGATTTGATTTCGTTGATTTTTGTTGCTAAAACTCCGGATAAATTTTTTGCAGATTGAATTGCAAAATTTGATGTTTTTGCGTGAATTAAATCGTCTACAGCTTCGGCTTGGGAAAGGTCTAATTTTTTGTTTAAGAATGCACGTTTTGTGAATTCTCCACGTTCAGCCATTCTTGCGCCATTTTTAAGAACAACATCTAGAATATTTCTTACAACATTCACCCCACCGTGACATTGGATTTCAATTACATCTTCTCCCGTGTAGCTGTTAGGGTTTTTAAATGGAAGAATTACGACTTCATCAATTTTTGTTTCCCCATCCATAATCCAGCCGTGACAAATTCTTCCAGCTGGGAGTTCTTTTCGGTTTGAAATTTTTAGTGCAATTTCAAAACTCTTATCTCCAGAAATGCGAATTACTCCAACGCCACCTGTTCCAAGTGGAGTTGAAATTGCTGCTATTGTTTCAAATTCTTGATTGATGTTCATAAAAAAATTATACTATAAAAATAAAGAAAAGCTATGTACTGAGGTGCATAGCTGTTGATTAGGGATATGTGTATCTTAGTCTCTAAGGAGTATACTGTTATGTTATCATTTATAATTTTTTTGTAATCATACAAATTGATGAGATTTTTATTCTTATTTGAATTTTGTTTTATTAACCTGTGATGTAACTTTTATTGCTAAAAATTGAATTTTTGCTATAATGTGGTTATGAAGACAAAAGGGGGAGAGATGAAAAAGATTACTACATTAGCGTTAGTTGCAACAATTGCGTTCAGTGCAGCAGTTACATGTGCTTTTGCAGCAGATAATTATTCTAAATTTTCGTCTAAGTTTAAAAAGAATTTTAGAGATTGTGATAAATACGAAGAAGTTACAACTTCAGAATATCAAGGCGTTTCATTTACTACAACAAGAAAAATTTTAGGTTGGAGAAATGGTTTCTGTAGATATGAAGAAACTATAGCATCTCCTACTGATTCATATAAATTGTCTTGCGTTTTATCAAATGTTCAAGTTGATGATATATCAGATGCAATGAAATCACGTTCTAGAGAACTTGAAAAATATGAATTGGATACTTTTGCTGAGAAAAAAGATCCGAAAACAGGTAATGTTAAGTATGTGAAAAATGGTACTACCATCATTAAAGGTGATAAAGCTTATATTGCTTGGGCAAAATATTTAAACAATCCATATTTCTGTAAACCACAAAAAATAAAATAAAAGAAAAGAATATTAAAAAGCTGTGAGATAACTCTCACAGCTTTTTTGTTTATATAATATATGCAGAAATTTTATGCTGCTTTGTTTTCTGTTGTTTCAGGTTTCTTAGCAAAGTATTTGTTACCGATCCAAGATGCTAGAGGAGTAACTGCTACTGGTGATAAGAATCTGTAAACTGTACCAAATACTACGATTTTCTTCAATACGCCCATACCTCTAAGTAATGATTCAAGGTTGGTATTTTTGATATTATTTTCTACGTATTTAAGAGTTGTAGTTAACGCTGGTTTTTCTTTCTTAGAAAGTTTTTTCCAAGGTTTGCCGAATTTAGTTTCAGCTTCTTTGATAATATTAGTGTTGATTGATTTGATTTTGTTTTCTAAATCTGGATCGCCAAGACGTCTTCCTGCGAAACGAGCAGTAACGCCTTCCCACCAATTATCTAGATTTCTATCAAGTACGTAAGAACCAAGTGTTGAGATAGCGAAAGTTAACGCTTGGTTTAAGCCTAGAACTTTTCTTCTATCTTCATCTAAGTCTTTGTTTCTTAGAGTTTGGGTTACATACATACCAGAAATAATTACAGAACCTGCAACTTGCATATGGTCAACAACACTGCTAAGTTTTTCTGTGTAATTTGATAACCATTGTGCAGGTTTTGATGTGTATAATTTCATTGTGTAATTATCAGAAATAAAATCTGTAACTTTATCGAACATTCTTTTGAATGGTGATAAAAGTTTTGATTTTTGAGGAATATCATATACTCCGCCTTGGAATGAAGGTTGGTTATATGAAATACCTGCTTTTCTCAAGTTGTTTGAGTTGTTTCTGTAATTGTATTGAGTGTTAAAATTATTTGTATTTAAAGTAACGTTCATTATTTTAACCCTCCTGCAAATTTTGTCATATCTGGTTTTTCCATTGAAGGAGGTTGAGCCGCAGCTGCTGCAAGTTGAGCTTGTTGTTCTGCTGGTTGTTGAGCTGCTTTTTTCTTTTTCTCTAATCCAAAGCCGTATTTAAGAATTGGTGGAATAAGTGCAACTGTTAACATTGCTTTTAATACACCGAAGACAAATACGTCTGGTGCCATATCCATAATCTTAGTTACGTTTTTGAATGCTGCAGAGTGATCAAGTTCTGCCAAGTTTTCAACTTTGTAGATTTCTTTGAATTTTTTGAAGATTTTTAGTTCATTAAGGTCACTTAATTTTTCTACATTGTATTTCTTTTTGATTCTTGAAATATCTTCAAGCTCTTCTTGAGTAAGATGAGCGACATCTTTATCTTTTAGTTGAAGAACTTTTGCTACATCTTTAACTTTACCTTTAGTTTTGTCAACTGCTTGACCTAGAGGGTACATAACAATTGTTGAGAACCCAAAACCGATAAGCCCTGAAGCAATAGAGTGACCAGCTGCGTACATTTTGTCTTCTTTGTCCTTTTTACCAGGCAATGACATAATCGCGATTGGTCTTAATCCTGCTGCTAAAACTAAGGCTACTAAGTTTTGAGCGATAACTGTGTGTTTATCACAAAGTTTAAGGATTTTATCGAATGTACTTTCAGAAGATTTTCCTGAAACTTTTGCCGAAATATTAGCGGCAGCTCGGTTCATATTTATACCCGTAAAGCTGCCGCTATAATATCCTCTATTCACACTTTTCTCTTCACACAAATCCGCGCTCTTCTGTCTATACTCAAGCACGTTCGAATGCGTATACTTGTGCTTGGCTATTGAGCCGGTGGGATAATTTTTAATTGAGTCTATATTCATTTTGCACCACTTAAATTAATAACTGCTACACAATTATTTTAAATCAAACAAGATTTATTTTTGCCATATAATTACGAAAATGTTACAATTAAACGTAAAAGATACATTTAATAGGCTTTTTCTTAATATTGTTGAAATATACATAACTTTATATTAATATACATTCAAGGAGAGATTGTTGACGTTGAGTAGTGGTACAGAGGTTAATTTAAAGCAAATAGCGCAGGATTGCGGGTTGTTTAGCAATGCTGAAATTTCTGTTGTCACTGACAATATTGATAATCTTAAAAATTCATATAATGGAAAAACTCTTATTAATATATATAACTACATGCTTATACATGCCACAGAGCCTGATGTTATTATGCATTTAATTCGTTGTTTGGATATGTATAGAGATTCTTCAAGTTTAGAGTTTTTGGTAGATATTTTATTATTGAAAAACGCAAATTCAGCTGAACCTGAAATTAGAGAAAAGTATGTAAATGTACGAGTAATGTGCGCAAAAGCTATTGCTAATCAGAAAAATACTGATGTGGTTTCATCTTTATTGTATTGCTTGAATAATAAGGATGAAAATTACAGGGTTCGTTTGGCATGCGCGGATGCGTTAGGTAGAATTGGTGACAGATTTGCAGTTGCGCCTTTAATCGATGTAGTTACAGATGAAGATGAAAAGTCTGTTTATTTAAGAGAATCTGCGGTTTCTGCTCTTGGTTTGTTGGGAGATTCTCGAGCTATTGATCCTTTGGTTAGTATTTTAGAAACTAAAAAAGGGATTATGGATAAGTTTTCTTTTCTTAAAGAAAGGGCAATTGAAGCGCTTTCAAAAATGGGATTTCACGATAATGAAAGAGTTTTTAAGGCTTTAAAAAATTCATTAATGGATGAATCTTCTCAAGTAAGAATTAATGCAATTGAAGCTTTGATGGATAGTGAACATCCAAAAGCGTATGAAACAATTAAAGAATGTCTTGAAAATGATGCTAATGTAGAAGTTAGAAAAAATGCAATGATTGCTTTGTATAATATTTCAGATAGGAGTATTTTGGATGAAGTTATCAACTCTCCAAATTATCCTGACTTATTAAAAATGGAAGCTGTTGCAATTATCGAAGAATACGAAAATGATGATGAGGACTATGAAGATGACTAAGTCTATAGTTCTTTTGTCTGGCGGTTTAGATTCTTTGGTAAGTTTAGGTTTAAAGAAAGATGAATTGAACGTTTCTTTAGCTTTAACTTTTGATTATGGTCAAAAATCTGCCCAATCAGAGATTGAAGCTTCTAGAAAAATTTGCGAATATTATAATATTGAGCATGTTGTTATCAAGCTTGATTGGTTGAAAAATATAACAAATACCTCTTTAGTTTCGGAGGATGAAGTTCCGACAGGTGAAGAGCTAAAAGATGCCAATCAATCAATGAAATCAGTTTGGGTTCCAAATAGAAATGGTTTATTTTTAAATATTGCAGGTAGTTATGCTGATTCTTATGGTTTTGATTATATTTTGATTGGGGCAAATAAAGAAGAAGCACAAACTTTTTCTGATAATACTCAAGAATTTATAGATGCTATTAACAAAGAATTTGAATACTCAACGCAAAAAATGCCAAAGGTTGTTGCTCCCTTGATAAATCATGTTAAAAATGATATAGTCATGTTAGCATTGAAGGCAGGTATTCCTTTGGAATTAACCAGAAGTTGCTATCAAGGTGGAGAGAAACATTGTGGGATATGCGAATCTTGTGTAAGATTAAAGAATGCCTTATCTGCAAATAATGATACAAATTATATAAAGGTTTTATTTGATTAAAATGAAGACATTATTTATTGATGAAGAAATTAAATATATCGGTTCACAATTAGCACCTCATTGGATTTATAAGAATTTTAAAATTCAGGGTGATGCTATCGTTGCTTTTTGTGGTGAATGCGAAGTTAAATTAACCGAAATGGTGGATATTGAAGATGTAATTAATAATGAGCCAATTTATAGTAAATATATGTTGAGCTTTATTTCTGAGCAGTTCAATATAGATTTAGTAGAGGGTGTTTTTAGACAACGACTTTTGATGTGTTGTATTAAAGAAGCTTTAGAAAAAAGAGGCTTTGTTGTTTCTCGTAACGGTGATGATTTGTTTGTAAATGATAAAAAATTATCTGTTTCTATTGCAACAAAATCTATTACTTCAGTTTTAATCCATACTGGTGTGAATATTTTATCTGAAGGTGCGCCAATTCCTGTATCTGCATTAAAAAGTGATTTAGGGATTGATAATATTAAGGAATTTGCATTAGAAGTTATGAAGAATTATAGTGAAGAGATTGAAGATATTATTCTTGCAAGTACAAAAGTACGAGGTGTTTAATGTTAAAAAATGCTGAAAAAAGGGAAGAAGCTTCTCATTTTACTTATGAAGAGTATAGAAAAAAAGTTAAAAAGGGTCCAAATAAAGACCTTTTGATATTTGTGTCTGTATTTTTTGTTGGATTAGTAATACTTTTGGGCTTTGCAAAAGTTTTATCTCCTGATGTTGACGTAGCAATAGCTGTAGATAATGAAATTGCTGCTATGGAAGAAGAAGCTCGTACTGCAGCGATTGATGAACGTTTGCGTCATTTAAAAATGGAAGATGAAGGTATTCAAGAAGGTGATGAGGAGATGTTTTCACCTGAATTGGATGAAAAAGTAGTTCTTCCAAATCAAAGAAAGAAAACAGTAGGTGAAGTTCAAGCAGAAAAAGCTGCAGCTAATAATAAAAATTTAACAACAGAAGATTTGGCAAAGGCAAGTGATGCGGTTAATGCGTTTAAGCCAGTTCCAAAAGAAAAAGCTGAAGAAATAACAAAAGAAGTAAAAGCTCAACAGCAGGCTGCTCAAAAACCTCAAACTCCGCCTGCTCCTGCTAAATCTACGGTAACAAGAGTTGTTGTTGGTTATTATGCGACAGAAAAACAAGCTGAAGTTGCAAAAACAATCATTCAAGATGCAGGTGTAGGTGTAACTCCGATAGTTAAAAATATTGGTGGTTACTATACTTTGCAAGTTGGTTCATACTCAACAAAAGAGGCTGCTCAAGCTGCTGCTAATAACTTGTTAAAAGCAAATTTCCCAGCAAGAGTTCTTGAATAATTATATTTTTCCGCTCAATCTTGCCATAATTCCGTTACTTTCATCCGCAAGTAATTCTCTCATTACGCGGTCATTCATTTGTGAGAATTCTAGTTCTGTTAATTCTGAATTCGGATTTTCGGATTTGATTCGTTTTGCAAAGCCAATAAAATCGTTAAAATATTCTCTGCGTTGTCCTGCTGTTAGTTTTGAATTTGCAATTGATTGCAATTTTTCCAGAGTTTTCCCTTTTTTAACTTCTTTTGATATGATTTGTTTAAATAATTTGCACTCGTTGTAATTAAAATTTAGGTAATGTGCATTTAAAAGTTTTTCAGAAAGAGTTTGTGCTTTTGAAACCAAGTTGAAGACTACTTTGTAAGCAGGAAAGGCGGGATTAGATATTTCAAATTTTCCATTTTTGCGAAGTTCTAGAACAGTGTTTTCTTCTAACCATTCTTCAAAATTTCTGCTAAATGTATCTTCAAGTTGGGCGAGTTTGTGTGTATTTCCTCCCAACTCGTTTTTTAATAATGTTGATTTTAAGTTAGGACCAAACTTTGCTTGAAATGATAAGTTGTCATAGTTATTTATTTGCATGATCTTGATTTTGATTTTGATTTTGCTATTTCTATTTGTTTTTTAATATTGTTTCGTTTTGATTCTAATTCGTCATTAATTGTTTCAATATTATTAAGGGTTTTTGTAATGTCATCTTTTAAAGATGTATAAAAATCAATTTTAGCATCAGTAATTTCAGAAGCCGGTTTACACGCTTCTGATAAGAGCACCATTTTTAGAGTTTCAGTTGATTTATAGTTTTCTTTTAAGTTTTGATATGCTACTTCAGTTTGAGCAACGATATATTTGATAGCAGGGATGCCAAGTATTCTTTGTGATAATGTTGATTTTTTAGGAACTTTTACAGAAATATTTGATGTGATTTCTGGACAAAGTTCGTGTGATATTACAAGTCTTTCGTTATTAGCATGTTCTATCGTTAACCCTTCTAAAAGGTAATCATTGTGAATTTTGTTAAATGTGTCTTCTACAAAATCAGCGTATAATGGGTTGCCATTACCTTCGCGTTTGTTTAGTTGCTTCTTTAGGTTCGGTCCAAATTTAGCTCCGAAATTTATGTTATAGTTGTTTGAAATTTCCATTTTTTCCTCTTTTTTTCTGTTTATTAAATCCATAAATAAAATTTTTTGCTAAAGGTAAATATTACGTTAAATTGTATAGTCTTATTTGTTGATATTTTAGTATGTTTTACATATAATTTTTGTATGGAAAATATTAAGAGAATTAAATTAAGGGATTTTGAAATCGGTGGGGATAAATTAACTATTCTTGCTGGTCCTTGTGCTATTGAAAGCCAAGAAATTTTAGATGAAAC
>JAFUPZ010000081.1 GCA_017472545.1 bacterium
CGTTAAAGTTGAACTTTATGATGGTTCATACCACGAAGTTGACTCTTCTGAAATGGCATTCAAAATTGCTGGTTCTATGGCAATTAAAGAAGGTACAAGAAAAGCTCAACCTTGTATTCTTGAACCTATGATGAAAGTAGAAGTTGAAATTCCAGATGAATTCACAGGTACTATCATCGGTGATATTTCAAGAAGACGTGGTAGAGTTGAAGGTCAAGAACCTCTAGGTAACACAGGTAACGTTATCGTTAGAGCTCTTGTTCCATTGGCTAACATGTTCGGTTATGCAACTGACTTGAGATCTAATACTCAAGGTCGTGGTACATTCTCTATGGAATTCCAATGCTACGAACAAGTTCCTAAGAACATCGAAGATGAAATCATTTCTAAATCAGGCGCAGCTAAAGCTTAGTTTGTTTAGGTTTGAATTCAAAATAGTTAAAGACCCAATGCATTTGCATTGGGTCTTTTTTATATAAGAAGTTAGAGCTATTTTTATTTTCCGCCACCGATTCCGCCGTACACAAAATCTGCTTTGATTGCTGCGGCAAGTAGTTTTTGCCAAGTGTTTTCATAAGTTTGAATTTCGTTGATTTGGGTTTCTAGATTTTCTTTTTCCATATCTAGTTGAGATTCCCAAGCATTGATTTGTGAAAGTTCAAACTCGTGTTCGTTTTGCAATTGTAGAAGAATTTCACCATAAGCATCTGTACCATAGCCACATTCTTCATCATAATATAATGCGCTTAATTGAGCGTTAAATTCTTGTTGTTTTTGAGCAACGTTTTTAGTTGCAGATAATTGTTTCATCTGTACATCTGATAATTGTAGACTTAATCTACTTTTTTGTTGTGTAAAGAACAACAACTTCTCTTGAAAATTTGAAATAGCCATAACTTTAGTCCTCTTCTTATTTTATCTCTCTTGAATATATAAAGTATTTGGACTTTTTCTGATTTCAGAGTTTATGTTTTCTGTTACATTTGTTTACAATTAGATTTGACTATTGTTAAAAAGTAATTATAACAATAGTATGCAATGGAGTGATATTTTTAGCTTTAATAAGAAATGTCAGCACAGCAAAGTACCTATTGATGTGGAAATCGGTTATTGTCCTGATTGTGGAGAGTTAATTGAGAATAAATGGTATATTACTCGATGTGCTTGTTGTGGAGTAAAAGAGAGAGCAACAATCAGGAATGACGAAGTTGTACCAGAAGATGAGTTTTGTCACAATTGTGGTGGTAAATCTTATATTGTGGAACAAATTGATAAAATAGATTGTATCAATATTAATTACGCGATTGTAGTTCGCGAAATTATACAAAATGAAATAACAGAATATACCCAAAGTTGGCAAGATGCTATGCAAACATCCAGTTGCAGACCGAAATTGCTGCAATAATTCCGACTAAATCAGCTAATAATCCGATGATAAGGGCATAACGAATTTTTGTAATTCCAACAGCCCCAAAATATACGGCAAGAACGTAGAAGGTAGTTTCGCTGCTGCCAAGCATAACGGCAGCAAGTTTTGTTGCGTACGAATCAGGTCCTAAATTATTTGCAATATCAGAAAATATTCCCAAAGCTCCTGAGCCTGATAGAGAACGAACAATCATCAATGGTAATGTATCTGCTGGGACATTGAATTTTGTCAAAATTGGTGCTAATAATTCAGCTCCCATTTCGATAGCTCCACTTGCCCTAAGCATTGAAATACCGACAATAATTGCAACTAAATATGGGATAATTTTTACCGCAACTTGGAAACCGTCTTTTGCACCGTCAGTAAAGACTTCATATACAGGAACTTTTTTTATTAAACCAAATGTTAAAATCCCAATAATTATAACAGGTAATGCCCAAAGTGAAATCAGATTAAGAAGGTTAGTCATTTATCTTCCCTCCTTATGTTCGTCATTCGGAGTTTCATTTATGAGATTCTTCGGACTGAAGTCCTCAGAATTACAGAAACGAAGAATCCCTTTATTATTCATTAATTGAAAAATTTTAGCCATTGTGATTGCGAAAATAAAGGCAATGGTTGTAACCAAAAGAGTTGGAGCAATAATTTCTGTTGGATTTTTATAACCAATTCCAACTAATATAGCAATAACCGTTGCAGGAATAAGTTGAAACCCTGCGGTATTCATCGCCAAAAATAAACACATTGAATTTGTCGCTGTATCCTTTTTATTATTTACCTCCTGCATATTTTCCATTGCGCGAATTCCAAATGGTGTAGCAGCATTTGCAAGCCCAAATGCGTTTGCTGTAAAGTTCATTGCAATATCACCAATTGCTGGAGAATCTTCTGGTAATTCATTGAATAGTTTTTTTGTAATTGGTTTTATGGCTTTTGCAATAAGTTGAACAAGCCCAGATTTTTCTGCAATTTTCATTATTCCAAGCCAAAAAGCCATAATTC
>JAFUPZ010000082.1 GCA_017472545.1 bacterium
AACCACCTGGAGCTCGTATGAGAGTTGGTTTATCTGCTTTGACTGCTGCTGAGTATTTTAGAGATTTTTCAAAACAGGATGTATTGCTATTTATTGATAATATTTTCAGATTTACTCAAGCAGGTTCTGAGGTATCAGCACTTTTAGGTCGTGTGCCATCTGCGGTTGGTTATCAGCCTACATTGGCTACAGAAATGGGTGAATTGCAAGAAAGAATTACATCTACAAAAGATGGATCTATCACTTCTGTTCAAGCAATTTATGTTCCTGCTGATGACTTGACTGACCCAGCTCCAGCAACAACATTCTCACACTTAGATGCGTCAACTGTATTATCAAGAAATATTGCATCTTTGGGTATTTATCCTGCTGTTGATCCATTAGAATCAAGTTCAAGAGCATTAGATCCACACGTTATTGGTGAAGAGCATTACAACGTAACTAGAAAAGTTCTTGAAATACTTCAAAAATATAAAGAATTACAAGATATTATTGCAATTTTAGGTATGGATGAACTTTCTGAAGAAGACAAAGAAACTGTTAACAGAGCAAGAAAAATTCAAAAATTCTTATCACAACCGTTCTTTGTTGCTGAACAATTCTCAGGCTTAGATGGTAAATACGTAAAAATTGAAGATACTATTAGAGGTTTTAAGGAAATTATTGAAGGTAAACATGATGATCTTCCTGAACAAGCTTTCTATATGGTTGGTACAATTGAAGAAGCTGTTGAAAAAGCAAAATCTATTGTTGAGGAATAATTAATGAAATTAAAAATTATCACACAAGAAAGAGTTGTTTTTGACCAAGATGTAGATGCTGTATATTCAAAAGGTATTGATGGTGAGTTTGGTTTGTTAAAAGGTCACTTGCCGATGATGACAGCTTTGGATATTGGTGTAACAAGAGCTTATATAGGTGATGAAATTAAAAAATTCACAACAATGGGTGGAATTTTGCAGTTCAAGGATGAAGAATGTTTGATTCTTACAACATTAGCTGAGCCTGGTGAAGAAATTGACGAGGCTCGTGCTCGTATGGCTTTAGAAAAAGCTAAGTTGAATTTGAAAAATGCTCAAGCAAGAATGGATGCAAAGCGTGCAGAAGCTGCTATTGCTCGTGCTGAAGCTCGTTTGAAAGCTCGTTTATCTGGAGAAAGCAACCTAAAAATGTGAGGGGTAAATGTGTATCCTCTCATCGAGTGGCTTGCTAAAAGTGGGGTGAGATTTTGTTATTTACCCATATCTCCATGTTATAATTAACTTATGGAACTTAAGGAAATCTATCAAAAAGATTTAAGTATTGGTGCGGGTTTAAGTTATCCGCGAATTTCTTTTGAAGTTTTCCCTCCAAAAGATGGCAATAGTTCCAAATTATTTGAGGAGTTGAGGGTTCTAAAAAAATATAATCCTGCGTTAGTTTCATTAACTTATGGAGCAAATGGCGGAAATCGTCAGTTTTCGTATGAACTTTTGCAGATGATTTTGGATTTAGAACTTAATGTTATGCCTCATTTTACTTGTGTTGGTGCAACTAAAGAAATTATTGAGTTGTATATTATGCAAATTGAAAACTTAGGTATCGAAAATATACTGGCACTTCGTGGAGATTTGTCAGATGATATTTCGATAAATGATTTTAAATATGCGTCTGATTTGGTTGATTTTATTCACCAAAAATCAACTCTAGCTATCGGTATTGCAGGTTATCCTGAATGCCATATTGAATGTGATAATTTGAATAAAGACATTGAAAATTTAAAAAGAAAAGTTGATATGGGCGCAAGTGCTATTTTTACTCAACTATTTTTTGATAATGATAAATTTTATTCTTATTGTGAAAAAGTGCGTAAAGCTGGGATTGAACTACCTATTATCCCTGGAATTATGCCGATTCGTAGTTTGAAACAAATTGAAAAAATGATTTCTATGACTCACGTTGAAATCCCAAAAACTTTGCGTGAGAGATTAGAAAAATATCCAAATGAAGTAAAAAAAGTTGGGGTTGATTTTGCTATTGATCAATGTCAACAACTAATTGATACTGAGGTTTGTGGGTTGCATTTCTTCACCCTAAACCATTCGGATCAGGTATCAGAGATTTTAGATGGGTTAAATATAAGATAGGAGAATTATATGGAAAATTTAAACAAATACGTTGAGCATACTTTGTTAAAACAGGATGCGACTAAAGCTGAACTTATCAAATTGTTTGATGAAGCAAAACAATACAATTTTTTAGGAGTTTGTGTGAATCCCTGCTATGTTGAATTAGCCAAAGAAAATTTAAAAAATAGTGATGTAAAAATCGTTACAGTTATTGGTTTTCCTCTTGGGGCGAATACTACCAAAACAAAAGTTTTTGAAACCGTAAATGCCATAAATGACGGTGCTGACGAAATTGATATGGTAATAAATGTCACAAAATTAAAAGATAGAGAAAATGATTATATTGTTGATGAAATCAAACAAATAAAACACGCTTGTCAAGGTCATAATCTGAAGGTTATTATTGAAACTGATTTATTAGACAAAGATGAAATAAAATTAGCTTGTGAGCTTTGTATAAAAGGTGGAGCTGATTTTGTAAAAACCTCAACTGGATTTGTAAAAAATGGTGTTGGTGCAAAAGTTGAAGATGTTAAACTTATGTATGACACTGTAAATTTTGCAGGACTTCAGGTTAAAGCATCAGGTGGTATTAGAGATAAAGAAGCTGCTATTGCAATGATTAAAGCTGGTGCAGCTCGTCTTGGTACAAGTAGCGGAATTAAGATTGTTTCTTAATAATCTATCATTATAAGTCATGTTATAATGTAATTGTAAAAATCAGAAAGGGTTAAATAAATGGGTGATGAGGACAAGCAGTTTGATGCCACCCCTCGGAAACTCGAGCAGGCACGAAAAGAAGGGCAGGTTGTTAAGTCAAAAGACTTTTCAACAGCTGTTTCGTTGCTTGTTTTATTTTCTGTAATCTTTGGTTTAGCTCCATTTATTTGGAACCAAATTGTTCAGGTTTTTACTTTGTTATATGAGCAAATTCCAAATGCTCATGTTGATAAAATTGGTTATATGTATGTTTTGACAATTGCTGTTAAAGGTGCTTGTTTAATTATTGGCCCAATTTTGGCAATTGCATGGCTTGTTGCGGTGTTAGCTGATTTTATTCAGGTTGGACCGCTTGTTGCAATCGCACCTCTCATTCCAAAATTAGACAAGCTTAACCCAACAAAATATTTCAAAAATATTATTTCTATTAAGACTCTGTTTGAATTATTTAAAAACATAGTCAAGGTAATAATTCTTGGTTATATTGGTTGGATGGTTTATAAAGACCATATTGAATCAATTTTGATGCTTGCTTCTGTTGATAATAATTTTGCTGTCATGATTGAATTTGGAAAATTGATTACTGAATTTATTTTCAAAGCTTGTATTGCCTTTTTGGTTATTGCGGCAGCAGATTATGGGGTTACTAAGTGGAAATTTTTAAAAGACCAAAAAATGTCCTTTAAAGAGATTAAAGATGAATACAAAAACTCTGAAGGTGATCCGAATGTAAAAGCTCAACTTCGTCAACGTCGTATGCAAATGCTTCAACAAGGCGCGATGGATGCTGTTCCAACAGCAGACTTTGTTGTTACTAACCCAACCCACGTTGCTTGTGCATTGAAATATGTTGCAGAAGAAATGGATTCTCCGATGCTAATTGCAAAAGGGACAGAGTTGATTGCGAAAAAAATTATTGATATAGCAAAAGAGCATAATGTTCCTGTTATTGAAAATCCACCTGTAGCAAGAGCTTTGTTTAAAATGGTTGATATTAACCAGTCAATTCCGCCAGAATTGTACAAGGCTGTTGCTGAAATTTTGATGTTCGTTTATAAAATGAAAAATCCACCAAACAAACGACCGCGAAATTAATAAATTGTAGTATTATTGATTTGTAAAGTTATGACTAGAGAAGATAAAACAAATTTACAACATTATATAGACATCGTCCAAAAGGTTGCGAGAGTTGAGCATAGACGTATTCCATCACATATGGTTGAATACGAAGAATTGCTGTCTATTGGTATTATCGCAATCCAAGTCATGATTAAAAATAAAACTCCTGAACAATTGGAGAAGTACAATTCTGCGTATATTGCAACCGCTGTTCGCTGGGCTATTCGTAATGAATTGAGAATTAGATATAAGTGGTATTCATTGAAACATAAATCGGAGGAAGAATACGACGAAGAAGAAGCTGTAGAAGGTATGGATATGAAACAGGCTAAAGTTCGTGAAGCAATTTACGAAACTATCCTGTCCATCGATGGTTTAGCTGCAGCTGCTAGTGATAATGATTCACCGTTCGATTTTGTTAAAGACCCTCATGCAATGCCTGATGAAAATGCAGAAATTTCTGAAATGGGTAAAATGATTAGAGCTGCTATTTCAAAACTTCCACCGAAAGAAAGAACTGTTGTGGAATATCGTTTTTATAGAAATATGCAGGTTAAAGATATTGCAACTCAAATTGGTTTATCACCATCGCGCGTAACTCGTATTGTTCAATCATCATTGAACACTGTAAGAGAATATTTGAACGCTCACGAACAATACGGCTATTAAGTACTCAATACTGGGTAATACGCCTCTACTGGTTGACAAAACTTGAGAAACTAACGTATTTTGTTTTGATTAGATGATTTGGATACGTTTGTCGTCAACAATATCTATAGGTTGATTTAGTGATTTGATATAGTCACGAGCTAATACGTTTTTATCTTGGTCAAATTTTTGTAATACGAAATCAGGGTTTTTGTTGCTTTCTAGGTATCCGTCTCCACCTGTAGCAAAGAAATCGTCTGCCGCAACTGTATATTTTTTGTTTGCATCAGGATTGTTTACATCAATTTTGTGAACTTGATTATTCTTATCAATAAATTCTAATTCTAATAAATCACCTTGTTTGTTTCCAGTATATCTTAATCCTGAAACGAGTAATAAACCAGGTTTGTTAGATGCTCTAGTTAATGATGTTTTTAGTCCATATTTAATTGCATCGACAATTTGTTTTTCTGTTAACTCTAAAATCATCATTTTGTTTCCAAATGGTGAAATATCAGTTAAAAGTCTTGTATCAATAGGACCTTGTGAGAACACACCTCTAATATTCCCAGCATTAAGAAGAGCAATATCTGTACCTAGTTGTATTCTCATTGCATCAGTTATTAAATTACTGTGTGGATTATTTTCAATAAGTCTATTTTTAGGTTGTGGTACAGCAGATCTTACCCTACCAACAATTTCAGGCTTGCCTAAAATATGTTCAACTGTGTCTTTGATAAATAATGGACGGTTGTAATCTCTAGTTCTGATGATATTGTTTTGAGCTTTTTTAATTACACCGTTTTGGTCAAATGATACGTTTAGAATACCAAGATTTTCCCCATCTTTACCAGCTTGTGTGATAATTACAGGTTCACCTGTTTTTGAATATAATAAGTTTTCACCTTCTGTTATACCTTGAATAAGATTGTGAGTGTGTGCACCAAAGATGATGTCTATATCTTGAGTTTCTTGAGCAAGTTGTTTGTCTAATTTGTTACCACCGTGTGATAAAACTACAATATGGTTTATTCCAGCTTCTTTTAATTTTCTTGCTTCGGCTTGAACTCGGTTGATTGTTTCTTTTACATCATAAATGGTAAAATCTTTTAATGTATCATTTAGTTTTACACGTTCATGCATATCTGGTGGTGCAATACCAATTATACCGTATTTGATACCATCTTTTTCTGTAATCATTGATCTGTGGATTTTATCAGCTAATGGTGATTTAGGATTTATATCAACGTTAGCTGCAAGCATTTTGTAATTTGATTCTTCTAAAAATTTTGCAAATGTTTCAGGTTTTGTTATATCTAATTCGTGGTTACCTAAGGCTGATGCGATAAAGCCACTCCAGTTTAAGAATTGGCTTGCAACTGTATTAGGGATGATTTCTTCCCCTAAGATTACATCGCCTGAAGATACTTTGAATTTTGAAACATTATCAGTCGAATTTGTGAAAAATTTTGGACTCATGACATCTGATGGAGTGTTGTCGAATTCTTTGGAAATATTATAGATTCTTTCCATGTTTGTCATTTTGCCGTGTACGTCGTTAACATAAAACCAACTTGTATGAGTTAATTTTGGTGCGTTTTCAGCTGGATTATACACAGAAACTGTTTCCTGTGGATAAATTGTGGATGTATAATTAGGGGTATTATTAGTTTGAGACGCATTAGCAGGCACTGATTGTGTTTGAGTGTTAACCGTGCCTGTATTATTTTTCATTGCAGATTGGTTAATGTTTGGTACGTTTATCATTGTTTTACCTTTTTACACTTCATTAGTATAAAGTATCCTCAAGATAAAAGTTGCTTAAATTAATAGAATTATTAACAAAATGTAATAATACAAAAAGATTCATAATCTTAGGCTGCAGAACGCATTTGTTTGTACATTTCAATTCCTTCAACCCAGTTCGGAACGATGTTCAAGTCTTGTTGAACAATGTGTTGAGGAAGTGCTGCGTGGTGAATTTTTGGTAGTAAATAATCTTCTGTATATTCAATTGCGCGAGGAACACCATCATCTGTATCGTTGCAGATGAATGTTACTTTACCTTTGCTATCAGTCTTATAATCAACTATTGTGATTTCATGCCCATTAATGATGATATTATTGTTATCAGTTTGTGTGTAACCGATAATAACGGTTTCACCTTCGTTTAAGGCATCTAATAAATGACGTTTCATAGTTCCTAAATCTGTTTCATAGCCAATTAGTCGAGCGTTTTCATCGACAGTTTGGTAAGTTACTGACAAAATGTTTTTATTGAATACAACTGATTCTGTGAATGTTTTTTCAAACTCAATCAAGCCTTTATCGTTTTGGTTGAATTTACCTGTTCTCTTATCTGTTAGAGTATTGTATGATTGTTGCGAGCCAACTTGCATGAATGTTGATTGCATCAATACGTCTAGTGGAGTTCTTTCGTATGAATCTTTGTGAGTTGTTTGAATTTGTGCTCTTAGGATTGCATTTTTATCTGGCGCAAAGTTCAATGTTGCCTTGTGGAAATCCCCAGTCCAAGGTGTTTCAAATGCATTTAGTAGCCAAATTGCATTTAACGCTTCATCTGTAAGATTTTTCAAATCAAGATGTTTTGTTACAGATAACCTTGGTGAGCTTAATTCTTGTGCAAATCTTGCAAACTCTGCTGGTAATTGTTTTGCTAGTTTGAATTCAGTACTTGCGGCAACACAAGTCCCAGAATGATGGACGTCAATGTCCCTTTTAGCTTGATTAATTTCAAACAAATTAGTTTTACCTTCGGTATTTGCCTTAATCACAGCTTCTCTGTATTCAGCTGGAATATCTCCGAATTGTTGTGTGATTAAGTAAGGATAAGCAATTGTAGCCAATGTATCTCGTAACATTGTTGTTGCGTTCAATCCTTCAGCTCTCGGTTCTGTTACCATTTTGTGTAAGTTATCTAATACGGTGCTTTTGTCGTCAGATTCTGCGTTTAATAAAACACCTGTTTTTAACAAATTCTCAGCAATTTTTCTTCCATTTTTATCTAAATGTGAAAGAATTTCTGTGTATTTAGCTTTTTCTTCTTTGCCAGAAAGGCTTGTTCTAATTGTTACATTGTTATTTGTTTGTGGAGTTTTTGCATTAGAAGATGCTGTAAATGAGGGCTGTGTTGCAGCTGATTGGTTTACAGCCGAAGTGTTAACAGTGTTTCTTACGCTGTTAATTGTGTTATAATTATATTGTTGGATACGAGAATTTACTTTTTCTACCATGATAACTCCACATCTATTATAAAACTCAAAAATCCAAAAAATTGCTAAATGTGTAAATAAATATTAAAGAAGGTATCATTGAAAAACTTAAAAGTCAAACCATTAACCAAAGATCAACTTAAAATTTCTATTGATAGATTAACTAGGTTTAAAAATACTGAAGAAAAATATGTGAGAGTGTTTTCTGATATTCTAATTAATAACTTAATTTCTCCAAAATATAAAAAGTCTGATTTGGAGAATATGGATTATTCAACCTTGAAAAATATTGCAGAATATATTATAAATGATTCTCTTCAATTTTTGGGTTGTAATTTGGTTGAGGATTTTTTGATAAACCAAAAATTGCAAGAGTATGAAAAATCAGTTTTTAATTGTGATTCAAATGTAATTAAATTATTGGATAACAAAATTAATTACAAAGCGTTTTCGACTTTTATAAATGAGGTTTCTCCTAAAAATTTGAAATGGTTAAAAACACTTGATTCAAGCCAAAATGTTAATGAGGTTAGGGAATTAAATTCTTTAAGATTTCCTATTGAGTTGGTTGTGATTGCAGAAGGTGCAACTGAAGAAACTTTATTGCCTGAATTTGCCAAACATTGTAACTATGATTTTGATAAAAAAGGTGTTTATATTCTTTCTGCTGGTGGAAAAAATCAGGTAGTTAAATTGTATTATAAGTTGGTAGAATCTCTAAAATTACCGATTTTTATACTTTTAGATAAAGATGCAAAAGATAACTTAGAAGAAATAAAACCAAAATTACGAAATGTTGATAAAATTCACTTGCTCGAATGTGGAGAATTTGAAGATCTTTTACCGTTAGAGCTTGTAAAAAGAACCCTAGATTATGAACTTAGTAATATTTCTATCTTGGAAAAGGAAATGTTCAATTCTTCTGAGCCTAGAGCAAAAGTTCTTGAAGAAGTATTTAAAACTCGTGGCATGCATGAATTTAAAAAAGTTGAGTTTGCTCAAATGGTGAAAAAGAATATTAAATCTCAAAAAGATATTTCGCCAGAAATTTCTGAAATTATTAACGAAATTAAGGCTATGCTTGAATAAATTTAATTGTAAAAAAATTTTTAATCAGATAGTTGACATTTAATTTTGTTCAAGATAGAATAAGTTTCGTAAGCCGATTAGGCACTAGCCCCCATCGTCTAGAGGCCTAGGACAACACCCTTTCACGGTGTAGACAGCGATTCGAATTCGCTTGGGGGTACCATTTAAAAACAGCAGGAACCGCAAGGGTTCCTTTTTTAATGCAAAAGTTACCCCAGCTCATTCGAATCAACAATTTTATTGTTGATAAAATTGTTCGATAAGCCTACGGCATACATTGCTGTATTTATTCGAGTTTCCCACTCTCATAAACAGCAATTGCAGAATTCGCTTGGGGGTACCATTTAAAAACAACAGGAACCGCAAAGGTTCCTTTTTTAATGCAAAAGTTACCCCAGCTCATTCGAATCAACAATTTTATTTGTGGAAAATTTTAATAAAAAACACCTGATTGCTCAGGTGCTTTTTTGTTTAATACCATTTATCTCTTAAGTATAAGGCTTTTGGAATTACTCCCTCTTTAGTTCTTACCTTATAATATTTTTTTGTTTTAGGGTTGATGATACAATAACCTCGATTACATTTTTTGTATAACCAAGTATCTATACATACCTCATTTTTACATTTTGCTTCAAGCTCTAAGCTCTTAAATCTAGCTGTTTGGTCTTTTAGACCTTTAATATCTGGATATAGTATAAATTTATCTTTTAATTTATCCTTAGATTTTGCGTATCTAGATTCAATAAATTCTCTGTTTCTTGTTGAATTCTCGTTATCTGGTCTTAACCAATAAATAATGTGTTTATTTGAATTAATAAATGACGCATGGTTATCTGAATTATCTGTCTGTTCAAAGTATTCTCTTGGAATTGATAATTCTAATGAACTTAGCAATTGGTGATCTTGAATTGAAATTTCAGATTCTTCAGGCTGTTTGATATATTGCACTAGTAATGGTGAGAAGATTAATGTAACGCAAGATGCAAAAACTCCCCAAGCTTTTACCCAATACTGTTGAGCTTTGTGGAAATCTTCTTCGTTTGCGTATTCAATTTCTTCCCAAGCCCATTGGTTACCGTGTGCACCTGCCCATAAGCTTATGATTACACTGATAATAATCCCGTAAGGGAATACTGCTGCAATAGGTACAGCTAGTAATGCCCATTTTTTATACTTGATGCCCCAAATCCAGTTAAACAGGAAAGCACCCCAGTTGAATTTTTTTGAAATGCTATATGGAGCCTGTTCGCCCATCCCAGAATTGTTATCATACTTTTCAATTCTAACTTTTTTTCTAGGCATTGATTCAATTGTTACTTTGTCTTGTTTGCCAGGCATATCAATCAGAAAGTCCGATTCCGGTAAATTGTCTTGATGCCCTAGGTGTTTTACGTTATCTTCTGATTCTGTCATAATTCTCTCTTCTTATACTCTTACCTCTTGTATTATAATACATTTTTCTAACTATTGCACATTTTGTAACATATTATAATATATTCCCCTCTAACTTGATTTTTGAAAACCCTTGTGTTAAATTACTCCTTGTAAGTATAAATAAGGAATCGCATTTATGTTTATGATAATCCGACGCAATAAACGTTTTTTGAAAGGCTTGTTTTAAGACAGGACGTTTAGCGTGTTGGAAAAAGTTTTAAAACAGAGCCTAAGTAAAAACGAAGGCTCTGTTTTTAATTGTAACAAATGTAAAAAAATAATTGTAAAAAAGGCAATTATTTTTAGTGAGTAGGTTTATAAGGAACGTGAAGGTTAATATTATGAAAAATCAAAATAATTCTCGAAAGCGCTCAACTGTTAAAGCGAATGCCCCAATCGTGAAATTGATGAATTTAATCTGGGGCTTGTAATACACAAGTTGAGGCAGAGCTGTTTTGCG
>JAFUPZ010000083.1 GCA_017472545.1 bacterium
CATTACTTCTTTAAATTTTTTTGCACTAAAAACTTCAAAGACTTCATCATTAGCCTTTGCCAAACGTTGAAGAACAATATCAGCAGCAAGATTATTTAGACCTTCAGTAAACTTTATTTTCCCACCTTTGAATGAGGGTTGAGAAACATCATTTCTTTTCATATTATTATTTACTGAACAGTTATAATTTGGTGTAATCGCTGAAATTTGCATAGATAAATTCTCCTTTTCAAGATTATAAAATACCCTAAAAAAGATTTTTGCCTATGCTTGACTTGAAATTTACATAATTAAACAATTAAACGCCAGATTCTGGAACATCAATACGTTTTAGACGTTGTTCAATACGTCTATACCATTTTAATTTAGGCTTAAATAAGAATTCATACTCTTCAACTTCACCTTGAGAAATTTTCAAGAATTGCTTGTCACAAGTTTCAGTCAATTTAGCGGCCAAGAAATTAGTATATTCTTTTCTATCAATATCAGCCTCAGCTTTTGTAACTTCTATACGTTCACCAAAATCAACAACAACTTCAGGTCTGTTATCTCTAAAGAAACAGAAATCAATTGCCACAGGAATCAAGTTAACTTTGCCATATTTTTTAGCGGCATTTTGCGCAATATAAGCCAAACCAGTTTGGAACTCAATTGGTCTATAATGAGGCGGCCTGATAATCCCTTGAGGGAAAATGCATAAAATATTTTTCATATCACTCAACAAATCAACTGAATATTTTAAAGCTTTCATAGCAGATTGAGCAGATTTTTTGTTAACAGAGTAGGCTCCACCACGTCTTAAAAGTGGGAATCTATTCAACTCTTCTACCATAAGGCGAATTTCTTTTTTGCAAATCCTAAGAACAATATTATATAAAACAATTCCGTCCCACCAATTTGCATGTGGTGCAAAAAGAATTGTTGGATATTTTTCATCACGATTTTTATAGTTTTCTACACCTGTATAGCGGAATGCATAAAAACGATTTTGAAGCATATTAAAGAAAAAGAAGTTAGCAACAGCAATCCAAAAAGGACTTGTTTTTGCTGGTTTAAATTTCTCTTCTTTATTTCTTAATTTTGTTGGTGGAACATCTGAATATAATTTTTCTTTAGTAACCATAACTCTACTACCCTAAAACAATGTATTTTACGCGTTTAAGAAAACTACCCCTTAATAATACGATTTAAACACTAAAAAAGCAAGCTATCATGGGGTTTATAGGTTTAGAATTGTAACATTTGAAATTGAATTATAATAATTGATATTTACCCAGAATTTGGCTATAATATGGCTATGAACGATATTGAACAAAATTACGAAGATTTTATTTCGACAGTGAGTCACGAATTGAGAACTCCATTAACTTCAATTCGAGGATTTTCACAAACTATGCTTTCTTCTTGGGATAAATTGGACGATGAAAGCAAAAAAAAATTTCTTAAAATTATTGAAGAACAATCCAATAGACTTATCCACCTTGTTGAAAATATGCTTTCTGTAACCAAACTCCAAGGAGTAAATAATCAAATTGTTTATAACGAACTAAGTGTAAAACCTGCTATTGAACAAGTGATTTCTGTAATAAAAGCTCAATATCCAACACAAGAATTTGAATTTGAACACAACAACAATGTTCCAAACATTTATGTTGATAGAGATAAATTCCAACAAATTCTTACAAATTTAATCGAAAACAGTGCAAAATATTCCACTCAAATTTTCA
Source organism: bacterium (assembly GCA_017472545.1). Lineage (GTDB taxonomy): Bacteria > Cyanobacteriota > Vampirovibrionia > Gastranaerophilales > Gastranaerophilaceae > Zag111. The sequence continues at coordinate 1,728 of JAFUPZ010000083.1, forward strand.
AAACTTTAATCTCTACAGGAATAAATAATAACAATGTTGAGATTAAAATTTCTAATATTGGAATTGCTATTGCACAAGAAGATTATGAAAAGATTTTCACCAAATTCGCAAGAATTGACAACCCATTAACAAGAAAAGTTCAGGGTAGCGGACTAGGATTATACATAACAAAAAGCCTTGTTGAAAAAATGAAGGGTAGAATTTCTGTTGAATCTGCCCCATTAGAAAATAATAGTGAATTAGCTCAAATCACATTCACACTAACATTTCCGATTTTAAATATCGAAGAACAAGCGAGGATGAAATGCAATCAGTAACACTTATCATCGACAAAAGATTAGAACTTTCTACAAAATATAAAAAACTACTTGAATCTGAAACAAACAAAGTTATTATCTCAAAAGATTTGATAACTTCAATCAAACTTATTCAAGATAAAGAACCTGATCTTATAATTATTTCTGATAGCTTTGACGATGATTTATCTGATTTTTGCAAACAAGTTCGCGCACTAACCTATAACATGCGTCCAATTATTGTTGCTATGTCAAAATCTGCAGACATCAATGATAGGATTAAAGTTCTAGAAAGCGGAGCTGATGACTTTTTATCAGAGCCCGTAAACTCTGAAGAATTTAAAGTCAGAATGACAGCTCATCTTCGTCGCGAATACGAATCAAACTTAGATTCCAAACAAGAATTACCAAACAAAAATTACACAATGCGCGCTATAAAAAGAAAACTTTCAGAAGATAGCCAATGGGCGATGTTATATATTAGTATTGAAAATTTTGAAAGTTATAAACAAACTTACACTCAATTAGCATCTGACAAACTTTTGCAAACATATAGCGCAATAATTAAAGCTTCACTTAATGAAAATGATTACATTGGCGAAATTTCAGAAAACATTTTCTTTGTAATCACAGATACTTTAAAGGCTGAACGACTAGCAAGATTTTTAATTTTCGCATTTGATTCAGTAGCCAACAAATTCTACGCTGAACATGACCTTGATAGAGGCTATATGATTTTACAGGGTGATGAATGCGCTGGCAGACGTGCAAACTTTGTTCACTCAACAATTAGTGTAATTACAAACGAATTCACCCAATATAAAGATGCTACTCAAATATTAAATTCATTAATCCATATTCACAATATGGCAGATGTCCCTTGTCGTTCAAACTACTTAATGGAACGACCTCAAATTGCTGGTGAAGATTCTGTTTTGGAAAAAGAATACAATAATAAAATTATGATTTTTGAAACTGATGAAGCTTTATGCACATTACTAAACACAATTTTAAACCTACAAGGATACCAAACAAAAATCATAAGCGAATATGCAATTCCTGAAGAAGAGGAAATTCCTGCGCTAATCGTAATTGATGCTGGAGATTTAGAAAAGAAAAACGGCTTAAATTTATGTTATCAACTAAAACAACAAGAAAAATTTAAAAACTCTAAAATAATTGCAACATCAATTATTCATGATAAAGAATTAGTTTTAAATACAGGTGCAGACTTGTATTTGCCAAAACCTTATGAAATCCCACAACTTATCAAATGGGTAAATGAATTTATCAAAGAATTTAATATGTAACAAAAGCGTATAAAAACCCCAACATGGTTTGACACCAAGCCATGCTTAAACTACTATCATAACAAGAGGAAATGAAGTGAATATCTTCAACTGTAGCCGCAGCCGTAAAAGTCGGAACACTCAAGAAAAACGTAATATCCACGCGCATTTTGGATAGAACACCAGATTTCTTGTAAAGTGTCCTCTAAGAATAGCTAGAGGATTTTTTAATGTCATTAGGGTCAACAGCAGTACGTCCACATAGTGCAAAAGTCGGAACTTGTCCACACGGACTTCCACTTGGGGCTTGCCCAATCTGTAACGGTATGGCAGGAGGAAATTCCACTACAAAAAGAGACACACCAAGAAATGTAGGTGAAATGTCATATAACCAATGTGCCGCAATTGGAGCAATGCTTAGAGCACAAAAACATGCCCGCGCACAAGCACAACAAGCACAACAAAATCACCTACAAGCACTTGCTAACTTTCAGAAATCAATCGCAAATACCCATCAAAGACTTGTTGAATTTGCGACAATGATAAATAATACAATGCCAGCAATAGTGGCAAAACCAATCAACTTCGTACTAACACAAATAGTCGGAAGAGTTTTAAACATTGTACAAAACCTTCCCACAACTATCGCAAATTTCACTCAAATGGTGTCACAAAAATTTGCAGAAATTTCAGACAAATTAGCTGCGGTATATGGTGAATTAAAAGCCGCAGTTGAAGAAAAAATTTCTAAATTCTTCACAGAAACCAAAAAGAAATTAAAATCTCTCTTCTTCGTCTTTGGTACACAAGAAACAGATGACGAAGACAACAAAATCGATGAAGCAAAAAGGACCTTTGAATTAAAAACTTTTATACATAAATTGTATAAAAAACTCAAAGGAGAAGATGAAAAGGACATAGAACAGGATGCACATTAATCCGTTAAATGACGCGGAAAACAAACGCCAACAACGTAATCTAACAAACTCTCAACGTAAAAATAGCGTATCCACAAAAGAAGGTGTGCTAGTTAATAATCTTGTAAAAGATAAAGATTGTACAACTCTTGGTGATACAAAAGATTCTTATATGATTTCTGACGCGATTCCAATGCCGACAGAATTATACGAAGATAGAAAAATTGTTGATAAAAAACTTGTACCACTAAGTGCTATCGCACTTGGTGTAATGGGTGCAGTTGCACTAATGACAGGTTTTGTGAATCGTAGCGCAAAAATCGCACGTAACTTAGCAGAAGAAAAATGGCTCCCTGCGGTAACAAGAAACGTTCAACTAAGCAATGAAACTTTCCAAGTGATTTACCAAATGATACAAAGTCCTGGAAGAAAAACATTTATTGCTGGCTCAGGCGTTTTAACACTTTCTGCTATGGCTTTTATGGGAAAAACCTTCTTTGATGGATACAAAGATGTCTGGGTAAAACGTAAAGAAGCTAATATCCAAAAGAATTTACAAGAAAATCTCGTTGCTGTAGAAACTCAATCCTTCTCTGGGAAAATGCAAATTATTAGAAGCATGCTATCTAAATATGCAACTGATTTTGAAAAATATATAACTCCTGATGATGAGCCTATTTTACCGAACTTTGGTAAAAACAGATTTTCAACAATTCCATTCACTTCAGATAAAAAACCTCAAACTGAGAAAAAATTCAGCGCAGGAAATATTATACTAGGTGTCGGAACTCTTGTTGGTATAGTTGGACTTGGCTTCTTATCACTAAGAAACCTATCAAAAAGTAAATTAAATATTCAAGAAGGTTTGGAAGGTGCTAAAAACGCAATCAAAACCATTGTAAGAAATTCAACAACAGAAACTATGGAAACCGACAAATACAACCTTCAACACATGTTTGTATCAACTGATGCCTCTGAAGATTTTGTAAGAGAACAAGTTGGCTTATTAAAATGGGGTACGGATGAAGAAAAAGAAACTTTCATTCAAAAAATCTTGAAAAAAATCCGTACATCAACAACCAAAGTTAACCCAAATATCGGTGGTGACGGAACTCCAAAACCAGCATTCAACTCATTTGTTGATGACTATCGTGCCTTTTTCTACAACTGGTTGCTTGATACCGCAAACCCTCAATTTAAACAATTATTCTTAGGTATCACAGGTATCACTGCGATAAGTTATGGTGGAACATTGGCAGGTGAAGCTATAAAAGAAGTTCAAGTTAAAAAGATTAACGCTGAAACTGAATTAGACCTACAAAAACGCCTAGTTTCAACAGAGTTACGTAACTTCAAATCTAAGAAAGATGCCGCAATTCAACCTCTTGTAGATGAATTTTACAAACAAGTTGATAGCGGTCAAAGAACAAACGCAGAATTAAAATCAATGGCAGAAAACGTACTATTTGAAATCAAAAATGGCCCTCCATTTGTATATTCATAGAGGGATAAATATACTAAAATATCTTGAAATTCCACAGGCTAAAGCCCTCTGAATGATAGAAAATATAACAAATTACAGGATTCACACATGATACAACCTATTCAATACACACAACCACAACATCCACAACTTGTTGCCCAAAACCAACAAGCACCGTATTATGCGTGTACATCTTGTCAATTACCAACACCTGAAAGAAATTATTGTGTATTTGATAAAAACGAAGTCGATTATTTTATCAAACAAAAAGAAAATGCTTTGCCATATTTGGCTGACATTTTAACACATTCAAATAATGAAGCCCAAATAACAGAAACTCTATATATTATGGATAGAATGATTGATGATGGAACTCAAGGAATCGACAAATTATATCCTGTTTTTGCAAGATTCAACACAACAACATCTCCAAATATACAAACATTTTTAGCTGGAATTTATAGAAAAATTCAAGTCCCTGACGCATTTGGACCACTAGTTAAAATGCTTGTTCAAAATTCAATGCAACCACATAATCCAAACCAATTATTTGATCCAAACGAAGAAATCGGTGGAGCAATTTTAAGCTACATTAATGATAGATTTAGAGGTTAGTATAACTTTCTCATACGCTTTTCAAGCAAAACAACCGCATTTGCTTCAATTGCTAATTTTTGCCCAACCGCATCCAATTTTTCTTTTGTTTTTGCCTTAATTGATAAATCTTCCGGTTTTACATCCAAGATTTTACACAAAACTTCTTTCATTTTTGGAATATAAGGCATCATTTTAGGTGCTTGGGCAATAATATTACTATCAATATTTACAATCCCATAACCTTTATCTTGGATATGCTCATAAACCTTTTTTAGTAAAACTGTACTATCAATATCTTTATATTGAGGATCAGTATCAGGGAATAAAGTTCCAATATCATCAAGCGCCAATGCACCAAGCATTGCATCAATCAATGCATGGATTAAAACATCAGCATCAGAATGCCCTAAAAGCCCCATTTCGTGAGTAATTTTCACTCCGCCAATGATTAAATCTCTGCCTTCAATTAACTTGTGAATATCATATCCAATACCAATTCTATACATTTTTCAAAACTCCATTTTTTATATTATAACATATTTTTCGATATATGTTATAATCCGAGTATGAAAATTGCATCAAATGATATTAATGGAATTGTTGTAAAAAGACAAATCCATGAAACAATCGAACCACCAACCCAATACGAAATGCCAGAAGGACTTCCCTTCTACTATTATTTTGATTTGAACACAGCATTTCTATTTATTGGTTTAGGAATATTGGCATTTTTTGCCAGCTTAATCGGCTCTGGTTTATTTTATTATTTTTTAATTTTCAAAAGGAAATACAGATGCAAACGATGCGGTCATAGCTTCTATGACAAAAAAGATAAAGAACAACCAATTTGTCCTAAATGCGGCGCCGAATGTATAAATGCCTAATCGTTAATTAAAACGAATTTTTCAACCGCTTTGACAAAACCATCGTTTTCTACAGTATCAGTAATATAATCCGCGCAAGCTTTCAATTCAGGTGTTCCATTCCCCATAGAAACACCAATTCCGCCAGCTTGAACCAAATCTATATCGTTATTCTGATCACCGATTGTCAAAATTTCTTCTTTTTTAAACCCCCACATATTACATAAATGCTGAACCCCTAGAGATTTTTTCGCTTCTCCAGAACAAATTTCACAAAAATATGGAGTTGATTTTACAATGTACAAATCAGGATAAACTTTTTTCAATTCATTAACCCAACCTGTAACTCTATCAGCATCTTTTAAATCAATTGCCAAAATTTTATTAACATCTTTGATTTCTAAATCGTCAAAATTACAAACAGTGTATGGAATATGCTTACCATCTGTGTAAAATTTAATAATTTCATTATCTTCTTCAACAAACAGATTATCATCAAGATAAAGATTTATATGGACATTATTTTCTCTTGCCCACTTGATAAGATTTTTTGCATAATCAATAGGTAAAGTTTTTTGAAACAATGTTTTGTTATCACAATCTTTAATCAATGCCCCCTGATAAGAAATTACAGGAGTACCCAAATTTAATTCATCGGCCGCATGTAACGCTGAACGGTGCATTCTTCCTGTAACAAGGACAACTTTTACTCCTGCTTTTTTCAATCTAGCCATACAATCCATAACCGCAGGACTAAATCCTTTTCCCCATTCAAAAATTGTTCCGTCAATATCTGTTGCAATCATCTTAATCATAATTAAGCCCTCACCCTAGCCCTCTCCCATATATGGGCGAGGAGATATACAAAATGCTCTTGATAACGCACATATTGTTTTTGCATCATTTATTTTACCAGATTGAATCATCTCAAAAACATCAGATAGTTTATATTCATAACATTTGATAATTTCACCCTCATCAGGATGCTCACCAACAAATTCCAAGTCAGATGCCAAGTATAAATACAATTTTTCTGTACAAATTCCAGGTGTAGTATTGATATAACCCAAAGACTCCCAAGATTTTGCCAAATAACCTGTTTCTTCTTCAAGTTCTCTTTTGCAAGCCTCGTTAGGGTCTTCACCAATTTCTAACTTCCCTGCTGGAAGCTCTAATACAACTTCTTTTAGCGGATAACGATACTGTTTGACAAGTAAAATTGTTTCAGCATCTTTTAACGCAACTACAACAACTCCGCCACTATGCAAAATCACTTCACGAAACGATTTGTGACCATCAGCAACTTCAACATCATCCTTAATTACGGTAATAACCTTACCATCATAAACAACCTTAGAATTTAATGTTTTTTCTTCAAAATTCATACTCTGATGATACCATAACACTGCTAAAAACGGAAGTCGCGCTCACCCTGTTCTATTTTTCCAAGATTTTGCTCTACAATACATTCGATTTTTTTATTTTTTAGCAAATGTAATTCTTTTTGAATAAGCTCTTCTCCAACCTTTTTGGTTTCTGGTGAAGCATAATCTTCCAAATATTCTTTCAAAGTCATAATAGCATTTGGATGACAGAA
>JAFUPZ010000084.1 GCA_017472545.1 bacterium
GTAGATGAAACTAATTCAAAAGCCGATACTAAAAGTGAGGAATTAGATACTAAGTTTGGAGAAATTGAAAATTCTATAAATCAACGCGTTGATTTGAATTTTTCTAATATCTCATCTACTGCGCAGGCAAAATTTGATGCAAAAGCCAATGCTTCAGATTTAGATGGTAATTGGGTAGGGGCAGGTTTACAACTGATGTCGTCTGCAAATACAGCTTCAAATACTCTTAACCAAACATTTTCACTTGCAGATTATCTGCCAAATGATGGTAAACCTTATCAGATTTTTATTACCGCTGCTGGTACATCTTCTGGCTTTGGCTCTTATAACTTAAGCGGTGGATATAATACGTTTGAGTTTTTTAGGACTGTAAAAGAAGATTTTGCCACCTCAGTAATCTTGGTTGTTAGTTCGGCACACAATATTACAGTAAAAGCTGGTGCTTTAACTAGCGGAACAAATAAATTTTCTTTATATATCGGTGCTTATAGAAGGGTTAGGTAGATTATGAAATATTATATTTTTGTTGAAAATGATACAATACAAAATTGTGGTAATTGTCCTCAAATAAATGAAGAAGTAATGAATATTGAAGTTAGTAAAGATGTTTATGATTCTTATATAGAAGATAGTTTACGCTATATTTTTTCAAACGGAAAAATTATAAAAAATCCGAATTATGAAAATGATAAACAAAAACAATTTATCAAAGAAAGAATTGAAGAAATATATGAGAATTTGAATACATTGGATATTAAACGAATTCGTGCTGTTTGTGAGGACGAAATTAAAGATGAAAAATCAGGAGAAACTTGGTTGGATTATTACAATTCTCAAATTTATGATTTGCGAGTAGAATTAGCAAGTCTTAAAGAACAATTGTAGAATATAATTTGTTTGTATTTTAGGACGACCTCTGATATTTTGGGGGTCGTCTGTTAATTATTTATGTTTTTGTTATAATTTTTTTGATAGATAGGTGAAATATGTTTAGTGTAATTAAACGCGGAATAATAAAAGTCAGTGAAGATATAAAAGTTATTTATGATAATGATCCTGCTGCAAAGAATATTCTAGAAGTAATTCTTTGTTACCCTGGTTTACATGCAATTGTTGCGTATAGATTTGCTCATAGATTACACAAATGGCATATTCCATTACTACCTCGTATCATTTCTTATCTAACAAGGATTGTCACAGGAATAGAAATTCATCCAGGGGCAAGAATTGGAAGAAGGTTTTTTATTGACCATGGAGAAGGGGTTGTAATCGGAGAAACTACAATTATTGGTGATGATGTTTTGCTTTATCAGCAAGTTACATTAGGTGGAACTGGAAAAGAATCAGGTAAACGCCATCCGACTATAGGGAATAAAGTTATTGTTGGTGCTGGAGCTAAGGTTCTTGGTAATATTATTATAGGTGATAATGTTAGAATTGGCGCTGGTTCTGTTGTAGTTGAAGATGTTCCTGAAAACTCTACGGTTATTGGTGTACCAGGTAGAGTTGTTCACCGCGCGGTTATTGATAGTCAAGGAAATCTTATGCATAATAGAATTCCTGACCCTATTAAATGTGAAATTAATAAATTGAAAGCTGAAATTGAACTTTTAAAAAATAAAGAGCAGTAATTATTTCATCTGCTCAATGGTTTTATACTGTGGGGAACCTTGAAATAATTTAGAAAGAAGATCTTTTATATTTAACAATCCTCTGTTAAGAGATCTTTTGTCTTCAATATATAATTCCCCAATTTTTTCAACTTTATCAATAGGAAGATCATCCTTGTAAATATATTCGATAGCCTCTTTGTGCTGAGTCAGGCGTCTTTGCATATTTGCAGGTAATCCTATATCCAAATGATTATCCATATGGTATCTATCGCAATGTTTAAACAAGTAATTTAAGCTTCTGATACGTAAAGTTCCCTCAAGAGATTTGGTTGGAATTTTTAGAACAACTAACTCTGGAGATTTGTCTGAAACATTAACAAGAAGTTCAGTAGCCATATCTTTACGTCTAAAAAAGAAGTTTTTTGTCCATCGTTTTGTTAGATTTCTTAAATCAAACATGAATATTCCGCGCATTCTTGGACGCAGTGGGTCTTGGGCAATTTTTATAAATCCGTCTTTGCACATAGATTCATAATTTGCCTTTGTCGTGATTGTGTATAAATATCTTGGAAGTTCTTTATTTTTGTATAATTTCCAAGGTAAATCGGTTACGTTTGGAACTTTCATATTGGTATTAACTCCTGTGAAAATATTTTTTGTTATTAATGAGAGTTTATCTTGACTTTGAATTGCTTATATGAGATACATTTTATGTATAGGAGTGGCTTATATATGGTAAAAATTTCTGTTGTAGTCCCAGTTTATAATGTGGAAGTCTATCTTGAAAAATGCCTTGATAGCTTATTAGCTCAGACTCTTGATGATATAGAAATACTATGTATTAATGATGGCTCAACTGATAATTCTTTGGAGATTTTGCAAAAGTATGCGCAAAAAGATGAAAGAATTAAAATTTTTGATAAAGAAAATGAAGGTCAAGGTGTTGGTAGAAACATTGGGATAAAAAATGCGACAGGAGAGTTTATCGCGTTTGTAGACCCTGATGATTGGGTTGAACTTGATATGTATGAAAAAATGTACACTCAGGCAAAAAATTTGGATTCTCAAGTTGTGTTTTGTGACTATAAAAAGGTTCAAGAATGGGATGGAAAAGTAACAACTCCTCATATATTTAGAAAAGCTGTTTCTTTAACAAAGTCAAAACCAATTAAAGTTCCTGTTGGACAAAATATTAAAAAACCAGTTTTGTATAATAGTTTTTTAGTTGCTCCAAGTTATGTTTGGAACGGAATTTATGATGCATCTTTGGTTAAAGAAAATGCTATTAGGTTTGCAGATTTTAGATGTTATGAAGATGTAATGTTTTTAGTTAGAACTATTGTTCTAGCTCAAAATATTTCTTATATAAATGTTCCATTATACAATTATAGAATTCGAAAAACTTCTACACTTCGTTCGAATGAAGAGCGTTATATAGATTTAATAAATATAACAAAAGCCGTAAAAGATTATTTGTTGAAACAAGGCTTGATGGATGATTTTGAATCTAATTTTGAATATTTCTGTGTTTCAAATATCTATCGAGTTTATGCAACAATGACTATTGAAGATTATAAAAGAAATCTGTTAGAACTTTGTGAAGAAGTTTTGGATGAGCATTTGTTGGCAGAACTACAGAAAAAGATTTTGTGTAGCATAAAAGTTTGGAAAAACTTGTTATTGCATCATCAAAATTTTAAACAACAATTAGAAAATGATTTTTATTTAAGAAAATATTTGAATAGATAATATTTCGTGCATTTCAAAAATATGACTTATACAAATATTATGAGATTCTTCGGTTGATGTCCTTCTGAATGGAGTGAAGAATCCCAAACAAGACCCACCTCAGAATGACAATATGAAAATAAGTTGAATATAGAAAGAGGTAAAGATTATTATCTTTACCTCTTTTGATTTGAGCTTTTAAAAATGAAAAACGCATTATGCGTTTTTTATTTTACATCATGCCGCCCATACCGCCCATACCAGCCATTGCTGCTGACATATCAGGAGCGGAAGTTTTTTCTTCAGGTAATTCAACAACAGCTGCTTCTGTAGTTAATAACATTGAACCAACAGATGCTGCGTTAAGTAGAGCTGAACGAGTAACTTTAGCAGGGTCAACGATACCAGCTTGGAACATATCAACGTATTTTCCGTTTAGGGCGTCATAGCCGAATGCACCATCTTTTTCTAGAACAGCGTCAACTACAACATCAGCTTTAGCGCCTGCGTTGCGAGCGATTGCTCTTAAAGGTACATCAAGTGCTGCTGTAAGAATTTTGAAACCTACTTTTTCATCATCAGAAGCAAACTCGATTGAATCTAATTTAGAAGTAAGTTCTTGTTGAACTCTTAGCAATGCAACACCACCACCAGGAACGATACCTTCTTCGTTAGCGGCGCGAGTAGCATTAAGAGCGTCTTCAATTCTTAATTTTCTTTCTTTTAATTCGATTTCAGAAGCTGCACCAACTTCGATAAGTGCAACACCACCTGAAAGTTTTGCAACACGTTCGTTAAGTTTTTCTTTATCGTATTCAGAGTCAGAACTTTCGATTTGTTTTTTGATAAGTCTAACGCGTTCTGCAACAGCTTCTTTTGTTTCGTCGCCAACAACGATAGTTGTTTCATCTTTAGTAACAGTAACACGTTTAGCTTTACCAAGCATTTGAGTAGTAACGTTTTCTAATTTAATACCAAGTTCTTCTGTGAACATTTCTCCGCCAGTAAGGATTGCAATATCTTCAAGCATAGCTTTTCTTCTGTCACCGAAACCTGGAGCTTTAACAGCAACAGCTCTTAAAACTTTTCTCATAGTGTTTACAACTAAAGTTGCAAGAGCTTCGCCTTCGATGTCTTCAGCGATAAGAAGAAGAGATCTTCCGTCACGAGCAACTTGTTCAAGTAGAGGAACAAGGTCTGCGATAAGGTTGATTTTTTTGTTGCAACAGAACACATAAGCATCTTCTAAAACTGATTCCATTCTTTCTGGGTCAGTAACGAAGTATGGAGAGATGTATCCTTTATCAAATTGCATACCTTCAACGACTTTCAAGTTAGTACCGAAAGATTTTGATTCTTCAACAGTAATAACACCGTCGTGTCCAACTTTTTCCATAGCTTCAGCGATAAGTTCACCGATTTCTCTGTTGTTACCCGCAGAAATTGCAGCAACTTGAGCAATTTCTTCTTTAGTATTAACAGGGCGAGCCATAGATTTAATTTTTTCAACAGAAGTTTCAACAGCTTTGTCGATACCACGTTTCATAGACATTGGGTTAGCACCAGCAGTTAAGTTTTTCAAACCTTCGCGAACGATAGCTTGAGCAAGAACAGAAGCTGTAGTTGTACCGTCACCAGCAACATCATTTGTTTTAGATGAAACTTCTTTTAATAATTGTGCGCCTGAGTTTTCTAATGCGTCTTTTAATTCGATTTCTTTTGCAATAGTAACACCGTCATTTACGATTTGAGGTGCGCCGAATTTCTTAGTTAAGATTACGTTTCTACCTTTTGGGCCAAGTGTAACTTTAACCGCATCGGCAACTGCATCAATACCTTTTAGAAGAGCTTTTCTAGCTTCTTCGTCAAATACAATACGTTTTGCCATTTTATATTTTCTCCTTTTTATTATTCAATAATTGCTAGAGCATCTTTGATTGATAAAATTTTGTATTCAGTACCGTCGATTTTAACATCAGTACCTGAGTATTTAGCGTAAAGGATTACATCCCCAACTTTAACATCCATTGGTTCTCTTTCGCCTTTGTCATTTAATTTGCCAAGACCAACAGCTACAACTTCACCTCTTTGTGGTTTTTCTTTTGCACTATCTGGAATAAAGATACCACCTGAAGTTTGTTCTGTTTCTTCTACAACTTTAATAACAATTCTTTCACCTAATGGTTTAATCATAATTTCTCTCCTTTTACTCTTTTGTCTTTCTGAGCCAAGATATTTGAGATTCTTCGCGTCGCTCAGAATGACATAAGGCGAAGAATCCTTTGGAATTATAAAAATTCCTTATATTATTTATATAACGAAAATGGTGAAATATTAATAAAGTTAAGGAAAAATTAATTATTTAAAGTTGAAAAATTTACATAAAAATTATTCATTGTATAATATCTCTATGAATAAAAAATTGTTTGTTATATCAGGATGTTCAGGTGTCGGAAAAGGCACAGTTTTAAAAGAATTTATGGCAAGAAATTCGCAAGATTTTATTTTGTCGGTTTCTTGCACAACAAGAGCGCCAAGACCAGGAGAAGTTGATGGTGTTAATTATTTCTTTTTGACAAAAGAAGAATTTGAAAGAAGTGTTGCAGAAGATAAATTTTTAGAGCACGCACAATTTGCAGGTAATTGTTACGGAACAAAGAAAAAGTATATCAAACAAAAATTTGAGCAAGGTTATAATATAATTCTTGAAATCGAAACTCAAGGTGCATTGCAGGTTAAGGAAAAAATGCCAGAGGCTGTTTTAATATTTATTGCACCACCTGGAGTTGGAGTAGAAGAATTAGAAAAACGTTTACGCGGTAGAAATACTGAAGATGAAGCAACTATTCAACGTCGTTTGGAAGAAGCTAAAGTTGAATTAGAACGTTCAAAACAATATGATTATGTTGTTATTAACGATGATTTAGAACGTGCAATAGCTGAAGTTGAAAGCATTACTCGAAAAGAATTGGGGGAGTAGATGCTTAAAGGGAAGTGTGTTTTAGTTGGTATTACAGGTGGAATTGCAGCATACAAAATCTGTGAACTAATTAGAATGTACAAAAAAAATGGAGCAAATGTAAAAGTTGTTTGTACCCCTAATGCGATGAATTTTGTGACTAAATTAACTCTTCAAAATTTATCTCAAAACGAGGTTTATGTACAAGAATTTGATGTCAAAGATTGGAAACCTGAGCATATTTCTTTGGCAGATGAAGCCGATATTATGGTTATTGCACCAGCTACGGCTAATACAATTTCAAAGATTGCTCAAGGGATTGCAGATAATCTTTTGACTTCGATTGCTTGTGCATTTTCAAAAAAAATGATTATTGCACCTGCAATGAATTGCAATATGTGGAATAACCCAACAATCCAAGAGAACCTAAGAATTTTAGAATCCAGAGGTATCGAATGTTTACCTCCTGATAGTGGGTTTTTAGCTTGTGGTTATTTAGGCAAAGGGCGTTTGTGTAGTATAGAAAAAATCTATAATGAAACTGTTGAAGCTCTTAGGTATTCTCAAAAACTTGCAGGCAAAAAAGTTGTAATTACCTCAGGTGGGACAATTGAGGATATTGACCCTGTTCGTTATATTTCAAATTATTCTTCTGGGAAAATGGGTTTTGCTTTAGCTAATGTAGCAAAAGATATGGGTGCTGAAGTCGTTTTGATTACAACAAAACCATTTGAAGCACCATATAAGATTGTGAAAGTAAAATCAGCTTTAGATATGCAAAATGCTGTAGAAGATGAATTTGAAACTTCTGATCTTGTTATTATGGCTGCTGCGGTGGCAGATTATAGAGTTAAAAATCAATCTGAACAAAAAATGAAAAAAGGGGTAAATGACATTTTAACCTTGGAACTTGTCCAAAATCCTGATATTTTGAAGGGTTTGTGCGAAAAGAAAACTCATCAGCTTGTTGTTGGTTTTTGCGCAGAAAGTGAAAATTTACTAGAAAATGCAAAAGAAAAAATTGCAAAAAAAGGTTGCGATTATTTGATTGCAAATGATATTTCAAGAAATGATATTGGATTTTCATCAGATGATAATGAGGTTACAATATTAGAAAAATCAGGGAAAATAGAAAAGTTAGAAAAAGCATCTAAAAAGGTTATTGCAAGGAAAATATTAGAGTATATTTATGAATAAGTACGAAATTATTAGAAAAATTGAAAAATCTGCACCTGTAGAAACAGCGGAAGCTTGGGATTGTGTTGGTTTTATGGTTGAAACCAAAAGAGAAGATGTATATAGAATAATGGTTTGTTTAACCGTTACGGATGCTGTTGTTGCTCAAGCAAGACGTCAAGAATGCGATATGATAATTTCGCATCATCCGTTGTTTGAAGTTCCTATTTCTTGGTCTGACATTGATATTTATTCGGCTCATACTAATCTTGATAAAGCTATAGGTGGTACAACTGATACGATTATTGATGCTTTATATTTGGATGATTATAAATTAAGTATTGAACATGAATTTTTGAGAATGATAGATTTTAGAAAAGATGTTTCGATTGAAGAATTTGTTGAAATGTTTAGAGGGATTTCACCAAATGTTCGATATGTGAATAATAAAGGGGTTCAGTCTGTTAAAAAAGTTGCATTTTGTGCAGGTAGTGGTTCTGAGTTTATTGCTGATGCAAAGGGATTAGGTGCAGATGCTTTAGTAACTGGAGATTTAAAATTCCACACAGCCTTGGATGCAGAAATTGTTGTAGTCGATATTGGGCATTATGAATCTGAAATTATTATTCGTCCTGTTTTAAAAAATTTAATAGGTGAAGGAATAGAAGTAATTTACGCTGAAGAAAAATCACCGTTTGTATATTAGGGGTAAACAATAGGGGAAATGACAGAATTTACAAGGGAAGAGATAATTGAGATTTTAAAAGATGATACCAAGAATGATTGGTTATTTTCTCTTGCGGATGATGTTCGAAAAAAATATGTCGGTGATGAAATTCATTTAAGAGCGTTGATTGAATATACAAATATTTGCAAAAATGCTTGTAAATATTGTGGTTTAAGATGTGAAAATAGACAGCTAGAACGCTATAGATTAACTCCAGAAGAAATTATTGATCAAGCTTATAAGGCTGTTGAAATGGGCTTTAGAACGGTTGTTTTGCAAGGTGGAGAAGATGCGTTTTACTCAAAAGATGTAATGTGTGAAATTATCACCGAAATCAAAAGAGCTGATGTAGCATTAACTTTGAGTTTGGGAGAGAGAAGTTATCAAGATTTGAAAGCTTTTCGTAAGTGCGGTGCAGATAGATATTTGATTCGAATCGAAACCACTGACAGAAAATTGTACAGAAAAATGCACCCTTATATGGATTTTGATAATCGTGTAAGATGTTTAAGAGATTTAAAATCTTTGGGTTATGAAGTCGGCACAGGTTGTCTTGTAGGGCTACCTGAGCAAACGATTGAGTCCTTAGCGGATGATATTTTGTTCTTTAAAGAAATTGGTGCTGATATGATTGGTATTGGTCCATTGATTGCGCACCCTCAAACCCCATTAAAAGATGCTAAAAACGGTAGTTTAACATTAGCATTGAAAGTAATGGCTTTAACAAGAATTATTTTAAAAGAAATAAATATTCCTGCAACAACAGCAATGGAAACATTAGATCCAAATGGTAGAATTTTAGCGTTGCAATGTGGTGCAAACGTTGTAATGCCGAATTTATCTATTGAGGAATACAAGTCAAAATATGAAATTTATCCAAATAAGGGAGTAAATAGTTTGCCGCTTGATGGTGAAAATTCGTTGGTAAGTAAATTATTATCAATTGGTAGAACAATTTCTACCGATTATGGTTTTAGAAACAAGGAGAGAAATTAATGATTTTAAATAATATAAATATGCCAAATGATTTGAAAAATTTAACAGTTGAAGAAATGAAAACTTTGGCATCTGAAATGCGTGAAGTGATTATCAGAAAAGTTAATACAATTGGTGGGCATATGGGGCCGAATTTAGGGATTGTAGAAGCTACTATTGCAATGCATTATGTTTTCAATTCTCCTGTTGATAAATTTGTGTTTGATGTATCTCACCAATGTTATCCTCATAAGATTTTGACTGGTCGCAAGGAGGGGTTTACGGATGCTGATAAGTATTTAAAATATACAGGTTATACTGCACCTGAGGAAAGTGAACATGATTTATTTAAAATTGGTCATACTTCAACTTCAGTTTCGTTGGCCTGTGGTGTTGCAAAAGCTCGTGATATTAAAGGTGAAAATCATAATGTAATTGCTCTTATTGGAGATGGTTCTTTAAGTGGTGGAGAAGCTTTAGAGGGGTTGGATAATGCCGTGACATTAGGTTCAAATTTTATTGTAATAGTTAATGATAACGAAATGTCTATTGCGGAAAATTATGGCGGATTATATGACAATTTGAAGCTTTTGCGTGAAACAAATGGGCAGGCTGAATGTAATTTCTTCAAATCTTTAGGGTTTGAATATTTTTATGTTGAAGAAGGTAATGATGTAGAAAAATTGATTGAGGCGTTCAGCAAAGTTAAAGATATAACTTGTCCTGTAGTTGTTCATATCCATACTGAAAAAGGGTGTGGTTTGGCTTTAGCAGAAGAGAATAAAGAGGCTTTCCACTGGATGGTTCCAGGTTTGGTGGATAATTTCGGTAAACCTCAAGCTGAATATGAATGTTATGAATCGATTACAAATAAATATATCCTAGATAAAGCAGAAAAAGGTGAACCGATTGTTGCAATCAATGCAGGTACACCTGGAGTGTTTGGATTCACTAAAGCTTTTAGAGAAAAGTTAGGCAAACATTATACTGATGTTGGAATTGCTGAAGAACACGCTGTTGCTTATGCTTCAGCATTAGCAAAATGTGGGGCAAAACCAATTTTTTGTGTTATGAGTTCATTTGTTCAAAGAACATATGACCAGATGTCACAAGATTTATGTTTGAATAATTCTCCAATTACAATGCTTGTGTACTGGGGAGGTTTATCTGGTGCTGATTCTACACATTTATGTTCTTTTGATATGTCTTTAATTAGCAATATCCCAAATATGGTTTATCTTGCACCAACTTGTAAAGAAGAGTACCAAGCAATGCTTGAATATTCTTATAATCAAAATGAACATCCTGTTGCAATTAGAGTTCCTGCAGGCATGTTGACTTCTTGTGGGGAAGTAGATACAACAGATTATTCACAATTAAATAAATTTAAACTAGTTGAAAGAGGCGATACAGTTGCTATTTTGGGCTTGGGTAATTTCTTTGGTTTAGCAAGAGAGGTTAAAGAGGTATTAAAATCTCAAGGTATAAATGCGACTTTGATTAATCCTAAATTTATTACTGGTGTTGATAATGAACTATTAGAAAGCTTGAAAGCATCTCATCGTGTAGTAATTACCCTAGAAGATGGAATGCTAAATGGCGGTTTTGGTGAAAAAATTGCAAGATTTTATGGAGATTCAAACGTTAAAGTTCTTAATTTTGGTGGATTAAAAGAATTTACTGATAGAGTTCCGCTAGAAGAGCTTTATGAACGTTATCATCTAACACCAGAATTAATTGTTAAGGATGTAACAAAAATTTTAGATTAATTAGCAAAAAATATTTTTCAGAATTTTTATAAAGGCATAAATCAAAGGAGATACTATGTCTAGCAAGATTGCTCGAGAACCTATCAGATGCCTGTTAACTACCAAAATTGATGGTAATAAAACAATAAATGAATATATGCTCAAATCTGGGAAATATATTACAGAAGTTATTACAGATTTAGGTAAGGGACAAACTGGCATCCGTGAAATATATAAAAATTCTTCTAAAGCTTCAGATATTGAAAAAGTTGTTGACCAAGTATTTGGTAGATTAGAAGTTTTTTACCCAAGTAAATCTGGGATTATTCGAGAAATTGAAGGTGTCAGATTTTCAGTACCAGATGGTTCAATTGAAAAGTTAGTAAAAGTTGCGCAGTAATATAGTAATAAATATATCCAAAAATCACCTATTTAAGGTGATTTTTGTTTTGACATAATTTCTCATTTATACTAACATATCTTTGGGATATATATGATTACCCTGCAAACTTAGTCGAAATGTGGAGAAAGTAAAAATGATTACGATGACCCCGAATTTGACAACAAAACAAGTGTCGTTAAATTCAAGTACAAAAAATAATAATTATTACAAAGCAAATTTAAATATGACTGATGATATTAGTTTTTCAGGAGGGCTTAAAACTCAGCGAAAACTAAAAGATTTTGTATCTATGTTGGGTGAAAATTTTAGATTTCATATAGATAAAATGCTAAAATCATCTGATGGGTTATCGGAAAAAGAAGTTGTAAGTCTTCAAGGTCAATTAGAAATGACAGAATTGGAGTTGCAAAAGCTACAAGAACGTAGGTTGCAGCTAGGTAGACTTTTAGATTATGACAGATTGAAAAAGAGTGGTTTTTCATCAGAAGAGATTAGTCGTTTTGTACAAGAAGATGATTATGCTTTGGTTAATGCGCAAAGATATATTGAACATGATTTAGAATTAAGAGAACGTATGTTTGGTTATCCTGCAAATATGACACAAGATTCTGCGATGACTAGGTATTTAAGAATTAAAGAAACAGAATTGCCGTTGATGAATAACTGCGGAGATCCATATGATGCAGGGAATTACCTAATGGACAGTAAAGGGTATGAACAAGCATTACTAAATAAATTGTTCAAACATTTTGGCTTAGATATTGAAAAAGGTGCAAAACCTTGGGGTTATATCACAACAGGAGGTTCTGAAAGTAATAAATGGGGGATTCATAATGGTTTGAGAAAATTCCCTAATGGCAGAGTTTATTACTCAGAATCAGCGCACTATAGTGTCGGAAAATCTGTAAAAATAGGTTTTGATAATAGTAAAAATGATATTACGTTGATTAAACATTCAGAAATATCACTTCAACCAAATTCTGAAAAAATTGATACTGATATTTTGCTATCACAAATTAGAGAAAATTGGAAAACAAATCAAGAGCCAGCGATTTTGCTGTTGACTTCAGGTACAACAAAAACAGGTGCTGTTGATGATGTGGAATTTATTTCAAAGACACTAAAAGCAGAAGGTATACCTCATTATATTCATTTGGATGCGGCTTTGTTTGGTGGGCTTGCTAAAAATCAGATAAACGCACCAAAAACTCCAGATTTTCAAACTCTTGGAATTGATTCAATTTCGGTTAGTTTGCATAAATATTTTGGAAATCACGATGTGAAAAGTGTTGTTATTACTAAGGAAATGCCAAATGCACCAAAAGTTGATTATATAGGACAATATGACAGTACAACTGCTGGTTCAAGAACATTTAATCCATTCTCATCATTGCAAAGAGTTAGTGAAACTTTAGACAGAACTATGCCTGAAGAATATGCTCAAAATGTTGCATTATTTGAATCTATGATGAAACAGTTTGGAGTGAAATATTCTCGTGCGGAAAATTCAAATATTTTTGTTATAAACGAACCTTCTGAAAGTATTTCTAAAAAATACCAACTTTCAGATTTTGAAGATAATGGTGAAAAGAAATCTCACATTATTATTTTCCCATATCACAAGGCAGAAAATATGTTAGAACTAGTTAGTGATTTGGTAAAAGATACTAAAAGCATAAACTAGTAATTACTTTTGTCTGAAGAGATATAAACATCTTTGTTGTAAATTGAGCCAGAAATATATATATGGCGTTCTTCGTGTTTTTCGTATGGAATATCTGACATATAATTTTTACCAAGAGGTTTGATTATGTTGTATAAATTAACCAAATAATCTCCTATATCAACTTGGCTTGTTGGGAGGTAAGCTTCTTTTGGTGTTGAGCCTTGCCAATAGTTTTTTATTAATTGATCTTTTTGTAATTCCAAACTTTCGCACAAATGTCCATAACTGTATGTTGTTGGGTAAGGTTGCCCCATTTTTTCTAAAGGTATTGCGGATACATCAATTGAAGAGATGGTTCCATCTTCGAATAATATAAAACTAAATATAATTTGATATTTTTCAGGGGAATCAATACTTTTGGTTATGTAAGCTTTGATATTTGTTTCTAAGTTTGGAGAATTAAAATTTAAGTTTGGAGTATTCACGATATTGCTGGTAATGATTCGTTGTGGAATCATTGCAATTTTTTCGTTTTGAGTTGTTTTTGGTTGGCTTGAAATAGGCTTTTGGGTTGTTTGGATTATGTTTTGTTTAGGGGTTGTTTTTTGTGGTGTAATATCAAAATTTTTAGCCGTATTTACAAGTTTTTGTGTTTCAGAAGTGTTTTTTTGAGGAATTGACGTTACCTTTTTCTCAGAAAAATCTTGTGAAACTGTATTTGTTTTCTTTGGCGTGGTTGAAGTAATTTTTTGCGATTCAATCTTTGTCGAGTTTAAAATAGGCTTTGTTGATTGAGATGTAATTTGTTTATTTTGAACTTTTGCAGATGGAGTTTCTTCAGGCCAAATGGATTTTACTTTTGTTGTTTTAAACTCGGTTTCAATTTGTTTTGATGATGTTTTAATTTGTTTGTTAGCAATATCTACATTGTTTGTTTTGATTTTTGTTGGGGTAATTGATGTTGTGTTGAATTTAATATTACCGAAGTTTTCGGTTGTTAAATCGTTTGATATGATTTTACCAGAATCAACAACATTAAATGCTTGGTTTTTAACTGTTACAATTTTATCTTGAGAAGTTTCAAGAGATAGTACTATTGTGGTTAAGACAATTAAAAATATTAAAGTTGAGAGAACCCATTTGTTCATTGATTTTACTTCCTAAATTATGAAAACTGTAAAGATATTACGATGTCTTAGACGTAGTTGTTCATTATTTAGTAGGAAGTGAATCGATTTCTCTTCTTAGGAAATCAACGTCGTGGTTGTATGGTTCGTTTGCTCTTTTCCAAAAACTACGAAATGCATTTTTCATATCATCAAACATAACAAGTGTTGGTCTAATTCTTGTACCATCTGACAAAGTTAGACCATCAATAATTGAAAATTTATCTTGAAGCCAGTCAACTGCATCTTCTAGAGCTTCTTTGGTGTCTTCAACACGTGCTTTTACTTTATCTTCAAAAGTCTGCTTTTTTAGATAGTTTGTATGGTGTTCAATTTCAGCTTTTGAAGCGTTTACAAATTTGTCAGATTCAAGTGATTTTGTAAAATCTAAGAATGGTGAGTGGCTACGACAAGCAAAAAATGTGCATGATTGTGTGCTTGGGTAAATAAAATATTTGAAAGCACTATCTTTAGCTGCTGGTCTTACGGCTGCTTCAATGCTATAAATGTCCCCATCATTAACAAGTTGAACAACTAACCCATCTTCTCGTTTTCCTAGTTTTGTAAGGTTAGCAATTGCAAGTCTGGTATTTTCAAATCCTTCTTTTCTAATAAGATCTGGAACCATTCTTTTTAACGATTTGATAGTTTTTTTAGAATAATGCATACCAAAAGCTGGTGAATTTTCTGAATAAGAATTAACTTGCATTTGAACCTCCTTATGATCTGATTTTATTATAAAAATTTATATTTAGCAAATGTAATTGAAAGTGTGTAATTGAAAATTCAATTAATTTTAATATCTTATAGGTATAGTAGATTTGCTTATCTTCACATCTTGCAAATCATAATTATTTATCAAAATTGATAAACTATTCTTTAGCAATTGCTGGTTTTGTGCAGGTGAAATTTTTATTTCTTCAATTAGACTTTTTATATTAGGTAATTCTATATAAGGGATAAAAATATCATTATAAATTCGAAAATTTTTAGAAGATTTTTTATTTTCTACTGCACTCATATCCACAATTACAATCCGATACTCTTGTTCTACTTCATAAGCAGATGGTTTAAAAAATAAATTATATATATCAAGCAGATTAATAATTTCAAAAAATAAAATTTCTTCTTCGATACCCCTATTTCTATTTTTATATTTTTTATATAACAAATTATAATCATTTAAAAGATTTTTTAATAAGTTCAATTGTTCATCTTTTGAATATATCACTTTACCATTTGTAAAAGAATAATTAATATTCAATGTTTGTGAAGATAGATTTTTTAATAAATTATTTGTATCGACTTTGAAAGAATAACCTACATGTTGTTGGTTTTTTGTATAGTAATTCCACAAACTTAAATTATCTTCTTGTGTTGAAAAACTTGCTACATAACAAGGTAAAACTAATTTATCTTGTTTCCAACAATCAATGTCTATATTATTAAATTCATTTATTATAGAATAAATCCATTCTTCAAAATTATTATCTAATTGTTCTGTCAATTTATTTTCTAATAATTCATTTATTAATTCATAAACATAACTACACTCTGATTTGTCATTTAAAAATCTTCTATCTGAAAGCCATATAGCATTATTTTCTATTATTCCTTTAAGTCCTTGTGAAGATGTATAATGCCAAACATAACCACTATACTGAGTTTTAATATCTCTTAATTTTTCTGAAAATTCATGGAATAATGATGTTAACATATTTTATCCCTCTCATAATTAAATTGCTATATAGGCAACCCAAGTCTTTGTAATGGGATATAATTAAAATAATAATCACATCCAACACTATGAATATAAGCAAGAACATCTTTATATTCTGGTTTTTTAAACCAATCATTTAATATATAAATATATTCAACTTCAAAATTCAAAGCAGCTAATAAACGTTTATATTGTTTCTTTTTAAAATCACAAGTTTGGAGTTTTTCATCAACAGAACCACCAACTTGTTGATATTTACATTCAATTACATAAAAAGTATTATTTAAAATTACATAAATTGAATCATCCGGCAATAATCTTTTAGACAAATAATCTTGCCATTTTACACCATTTTTATCTAGGAATTTATATAGATCATATTTTACAAAAATCATACCAACAAGCTTATCTTTAAAAAACACGTTGTTTTCTGAATCAACCCTATAATTTGGAACAGTATTTAACAAGGTTTTCAAATCTGCTTTTGTTTCAAAAACAAGTCCAGTTGTAGTGTTACCACCACCGATTCCATCTTTAATCATTAATAATTCCTCACTAAAACTTCTGTGATTTTGCCTCTACCTTCGGCATTTGCATTTACCGCACGAGAAGCAAAAACTTTCTTAATTTCATAATTTGAGTACAATTCGTTAACAAATTTTGTATCTGAATTAGAAAGCATAAACATTACACCCATTGAATCCAATTCATCACAAACTTCTCTTAATTTAAATTGCATATCCATATCAAAACCATCTTTTGTATATGATGTAAAACTAGATGTTTCATTCAATGGTACATAAGGTGGATCGAAATAAACAAAATCGCCCTTTTTTACTTTTGTCAAAATTTCTGAAAAATCTGCACATTTAATTTCTGTATTTTTCAAAAGTTCTGAACAATTTAACAAATTATTTTCATCAACTATTCTTGGGTTCTTATAATTTCCAAATGGCACATTGAACTGACCTTGAGAATTTACTCTATATAAACCATTAAAACAAGTCCTATTTAAGTATATAAAACGGCTTGCGCGTTGCACATTTGAAAGATTTTTATACTCGGAAGTTCTATCAAGATTTCTGATTTCTAAAAAATATTCTTTTGAAATTTCGTGTTTATTTAAGTCAGAAATAAGCTCATAAACATTATCTCTAACAACAGAATAAAGGTTTATAAGTTCTTCATTCATATCAGAAATATAGGCATTTTCTGGTTGCAATTCAAAAAACAATGCACCACCACCAATGAAAGGTTCAAAATATCTATTGTGAGATTTTGGCATGTTTTTAAGCAATTCAAACATAAGCTGACGTTTCCCGCCAACCCATTTAACTATTGGATAAGTTTCCTGTTGTAACTTTTCTAAAACTACTGCCATTTTGCCTTATCTTTCTTTGAGAACAGCTGCTCAAATCTTTTTACGGAAAGGTCTAAATATTCTTTTTCCAAGTCTATTCCGATAAATTTTCTTTCTAACTCTAATGCCATTATACCAGTAGTAGAACTTCCTGCAAATGGGTCAAGAATTAAATCCCCTTTATTTGTTGACGCAAGGATTATACGTCTTAACAATTCTAAAGGTTTTTGAGTTGGATGTTTGCCAAATTATTTTTCTGATGGTTTTGGTGTACCTATTGCACAAACTGAACGCATTTGTTTATTTGGTTTCTTAATAAAATCTTCGCCCCAACTACCATCTTTCATA
>JAFUPZ010000009.1 GCA_017472545.1 bacterium
ACAATCAAGCTCCTCAGTAATCAGTGTAATGGATGATGATGCACTAGATTTACAAGATATTAGCGAGGATTCAGTTTTAGACTCTGAACATGATGCGATTAATTATATGAATGTTGATATTTCAACAGATAATATTGAAGATATTGTAACATCAAAAATGGGTGATAAAGTGAATCCGGAAGATATTTACATGCTTCATGGTATGGATGATGAACCGGATCCAAATGATTTAGAATTACCTAAAAATGTTGCGATTGATGACCCTGTAAGATTATACTTGCGCGAAATTGGTAGAATTAAATTATTATCTGCCAATGAAGAAATTGAATTAGCAAGAAAAATTTTAGAAGGTGGTACTCCAGGTGCTATCGCTAAGAGAAAATTAGTTCAAGCAAACTTACGTTTGGTTGTTAGTATTGCGAAAAAATATGTTGGACGTGGAATGTTGTTCTTAGACCTTATTCAAGAAGGTAACTTAGGTCTTATCCGTGCTGCTGAAAAATTTGACCACGAAAGAGGTTTCAAATTCTCAACTTATGCAACTTGGTGGATTAGACAAGCAATTACTCGTGCAATTGCAGACCAAGCAAGAACAATCAGAATCCCTGTTCACATGGTTGAAACTATCAACAAATTGAAAAAAGTTACAAGAAAATTGGCTCAAGACTTGTCAAGAAAACCAACCGAAGATGAATTGGCAGCAGAAATGAACGTTTCTATTCCAAAACTTCGTGAAATTATCAAAATTGCTCAAGAACCTCTTTCTTTAGAAACTCCGATTGGTAAAGAAGAAGATTCTAGACTAGGTGATTTCATTGAAGATAAAGAAGCTGATGCTCCTGTTAAAATGGTTGCTTCTGAATTATTGAAAGAAGACTTGGCTGAAGTTCTTTGCACATTATCACCAAGAGAACGTGACGTATTAAGATTACGTTTCGGTATGGATGACGGTCGTCAAAGAACATTAGAAGAAGTTGGTCAATTGTTCGGTGTTACTCGTGAACGTATTAGACAAATCGAAGCTAAAGCTTTAAGAAAATTACGTCACCCTAACCGTAAAAAACGTTTAGAAGAATATGTAGAATAAAATCAAAAGCCTCTTTTACAAAAGGGGCTTTTAATTTTGATAATTTTTATGATAAGATAAAAATCCAATGAATATATCAAAAATTTCGGGAATTAAGACCGGACTGGGAATAGCTCTTGTTGCAGGAACAATATCTTTGGCGGCGACAGCTCAAAAGTCTAAGACCAATACCCCAACAGAAACAAAAGATAAATTTGAATATGTTAATAAACAGGACACAGTAGTTACTAATGAGCCTACTTTTAAAACAAAACTTGAAAGATGGGCGATTAGAACTTTTTCTGATGAAGTAATTTTGCCACCTGCAAAAGGTAGTGCAGTGGATTCTGTTTTAGCATTTGCGCCTGATCCTTGGGTAGTTGTTCAGGGGCAACAAAAAGCTTTAACTTTTGTCGTTGATGTTACAAATAATATTCTTTATCACTATGACAAAGATGGTAATCCAATTATGGGTTATAGAATTGCAAGTGGTAAATTAACCCCACAAATGCAAACAGATGAGGGTTTGAGAATTGTTTCACATATTGAAACTTATCCATATAAAACTGCACCAGCTCATACAAAGCGTCGTAAAAACCCACGAGATTATGGTCCAAGATGTATTATTTTAGACAAATTAGATCCAAATACTGGGAAAAGATCAAGCACTGGTGAATTTATACACGGTAATAAAGATGCTTCTAGTATAGGCAAACACGCATCTCAAGGATGTATGCGTATGGATAACGAAGTCATAAAAGAACTTGCCAAAGCCGTAAAACGTGGGGATTTGGTAATGATAATAAGACGTATTCGATAAGAAAGTTAGCTCAAAATTTCATCTAAAATTTCAGCATTTTTAGATGCGTTTTGAAGTTGTTGTTTTGAAATTCTACGCATGTAATTTCTCAAAGCTTCTCTGATTAATTCGCTTCTTGAACAACTCTCTTTATCTGCAAGACCATCTACCTTATTAAGAAACTCATCAGGCATGGTAACCAAAATTTTAGCCATATAACTAACCCTTTCTTTATTAGAATTATAACATGCTCAATATCTTTTATCAAGCAAAAACTATCCGATTTGGGGTGTCCATGTCGATATTGTTAAAACTTCTTAAATAAATAATATTGAATCGAAAGGAGAGTTTGATATGGACGAAAATCAAAATTTAGAACAAACAACAATTAAGGAAAATTATCACTACCCTGTATGTGATCGTCATCCATTTTGGAAATCGATGTTAGCAGGATTATTAACATTTTTAGGGGCATTTTGTGCATTCTATGTGGTTTCGGATTGGCATTATAAAAAAATGATGACCGCACCTTTTACCAAAATGGATAGAGCGTTCAAAAAGGAAATGCGTACAGTTGATAATATGTTTAGAGCAGAAAGAGGTTTTGCGACTCGTGCGGCTAATGTTATTCATTTGGAGCAGGGGAATGATGCTTATCGAATCTTGATAGATTTAAGGGCTTTTGATAATAATGAAAACAATGTGAAAGTGGGTTCAAACGGTAACATCCTAAATATAAATGGTCAGTCTATAAAAAAATCAAGAAAAAATGAGCAAATTTCTGAATTTCAACAGAGTTATATGTTTGGTGATAATGTAAACTTAAAAGAAATGACTAAAGAAACAAAGGGTCATTATTATATAATTACAGTTCCTTTTTCTGAAGAAGTTGATGATTAGGGATAAATATAAATCATAATGAGTGCGAAAGTGCGTAACAATCTTGATATGAATAGGGTTATTACGCAATTTCGTTGCTCATAATGACATTTAATGTTAAAATGAGTGTATGAAGATTTTAGGTATAGATCCAGGAATGGCTATAGTTGGTTATAGTATTTTAGAGTTTGATGGTAGAAACATCGAACTTTTACATTCAGGTTCGATTCAGACAAAAAAAGGTGAAAGAGAATCCGCAAGGTTATTGGAAATATTCAATGACATGGACTGTATTGTTGAAAAATACAAACCTGATGTTTGCGCGATAGAAAAATTATTTTTCTTTAGAAATACAACGACGGTAATGCCTGTTGCTCATGCTCGAGGGGTGATTCTAACGGTATTGGAAAAATACGGTGTTCCGATATACGAGTATACACCAATTCAGGTTAAACAGACTTTAACTGGTTACGGAAGAGCTGATAAAAAAGAAGTTGAACAAATGGTAAAAATTAGTTTAAAAACTGATAAATTACCAAAACTTGATGATACTGTGGATTCTATTGCGATTGCTATTACATATACTAGAACTCCTGAAGCTTTAGAAGATTTGAAAAAGTAATTTGTATTATATTTTTAAAATGGTAAAATAGACACAAGATATGGATAAATTTGTTATAAAAAATATAATTATTTTAAGTTTGATATTAGGAATGATATTAGGTTTATTAGCACCTATTCCTTATGTCGGAACAGTTATGTTAATTTGTACACTGTTATTGGCTGCACCTTGCGTAATGGTGTATATGATAATGGATGGGAAATTAGATTTAACAACAACAAAAGATAGTATAATAACTGGTGCCTTGACTGGGTTTGTTGCAAATATATCATTCTCGATTGCTTATGCTGTTGTTATGGCAATTATGGCGAAGTTTTTTGGATATACCACAAATTTCTTTTTAACAGCAATGATTGTAAATTCTCCAATATGGTTATTGGGAGTTTTTATAATTTTTATCGGAGTGCTTTGTGCAACAACAAATTCATTTAGTGGATTTGCAACATATTATATTATTAATTTCATTCGTGATATGTATGAAAAACAACATCCACAAAAGAATGAAGATGATGATTTTACACTACAAAAATAGAAAATAAAGGAAAATAAAATGGCAGAATTCACATCAAAAATTAGAACAATTCAATGGATTGATAATGTTTCAAGAATGGTTGATCAGACAAAATTCCCTGAGAAATTCGAGTATGTAGATATAAAAACAGGGCAAGAAATGTTTGATGCAATTAGAACAATGATTGTTAGAGGCGCTCCAGCAATTGGTATTGGGGGTGCTCATGGGGTTGTTTTATATGCTCAAGAAGGTGCAGATAAATTTGATTCAAGAGAAGAATTTGTAAATTGGCTAATAGAAAAAGCTGAATATATGAAAACTTCTCGCCCAACTGCGGTTAATTTGATGTGGGCTGTAGAAAAGCAAATCGAAGTTATCAGAAATTCAACTTCTGATATTAAAGGTTTGATTGAAGAATTAAAAATAAACGGTATCAAGTTAGAAAATGAAGACATAGAAATTAATAAAAAAATTGGTGATTATGGTGCAGAAGTTGTTCCAAAGGGAGCAACAATTCTTACTCACTGTAATGCTGGTGCTTTAGCTACAGTTGGTTATGGTACAGCTTTAGGGGTTGTTCGTTCTGCGTTTGCAAAAGATAATACAGTTCAAGTATTTGCTGATGAAACAAGACCAAGACAACAAGGTGCGAGAATCACAACCCTTGAACTTACAATGGATGGTATTCCAACAACACTAATCACAGATGGTATGTGTTCATATTTTATGAAAAAAGGTATGATTGATATGGTTTGTGTTGGTGCGGATAGAATTGCGGCAAATGGTGATGCTGCAAATAAGATTGGTACTTACACAGTTGCGATTGCGGCAAAATACCATAATATCCCATTTTATGTGGCAGCACCTCTTTCAACAATTGATACAAGCATAAAATCTGGGGATGAAATTGTTATTGAAGAACGTTCTCATGAAGAAGTTACACATATAAATGGTAAAACAATTTGTGCAGAGGGAGTAAATGTTATCAACCCTGGTTTTGATGTTACTCCACACGAGTTAATCGCAGGTATTATTACCGAAAAAGGTATTTTAAGACCTGATTATAACAAATCAATTGCAGAAGCTTTCAAATCTTAGGGGGTAATATGCCAGAAAATGATGATAATTTTAATAGCTTAGAAGATAAACGTACAAATGATTTCGCACTTGTTTTGGGTGTATTTATAGCGACTTTGGTTCTAGGAATTATTTTGAGTGCAGGTGTAGTTTTTTCTAGTAATAGGATTGCTCATTTCTGGGAAAACGACCAACAAGAAAGAAATAACAAGACTGTAAATGTACAAACAGAATCGCGAATAGAAACTGCAACAAAAGAGAAAACTAAAAAAATTGTAAAAGAGACTATTTCGACAAAAAGTTCTGTTGAAAAAGTTGAAGTATCAACAAGGGATAATACTTTTAATTCTTATATGCATAAAATGCAAAATAGAATTAAATCAAATTGGGTTCCACCAAAGAGTGAAGTTTCATCAAGTACAGTATTAAAATATCAAATTGCAAAAGATGGACGTCTGTTGGATTATAATGTTATTACTTCATCAGGTGACAAATATTTTGACAAAGCTGCGATTGATGCTTTGAAAAAGTCTGCTCCATTTGAACCTCTACCAAAAGAGTTTACAGGTGACAAGATAGAAGTTCAATTTACATTTGATTACAATGTTTACAAAAAATAGTTTTGTTTGTGTATAATAAGAATGTATTTAGGGTATGTAAATTTCAGGAGGGAAGTATGAAAAAATTATTTGCATCATTGTTAGTTTTATCAATGTTATCAATGGGTGTTCCAGCATTTGCAGCAGGTACTCATGGTGTTGATGGTGATGTTTCAGGCAGATCAGTTGGTGCTGCATGTTTGTCATTGTTAATTTGGCCTGGTATTGGTCAAGCTGTTAACAAAAACACAAAAGAAAAAAATGTTACTCACGCAGTTTTAGGTTTGACTGGTGTATTTAGACTTTGGTCATTCTATGACGCATTAGTTGACAGAAAAGGCGGAGTTTGGAAAAACCGTATTTAATTCTTGATTAAATATAAGGATTTTGAAATAGAGTGGACATTTGTTCACTCTATTTTATTTGTATTTTACCCCCTTTGTGTTATAGTGAAAATGAGGATAAATGGAGTAAAAAATAAGATGAAAGAAAGTTATTTTCCACAAGAAATAGAAAAAAAATGGCAAGCGGTTTGGGAAGAAACTAAAGCGTTCAAAACTTTAGATGAATCTGACAAACCTAAATATTATGCCCTTTCTATGTTCCCATATCCGTCAGGAAAACTTCACATGGGACATGTTAGAAACTACACAATTACAGACGTAATTGCAAGATTTAAGAAAGCAAATGGATTTAATGTTTTACATCCAATCGGCTGGGATAGTTTTGGTTTACCTGCAGAAAATGCGGCAATGAAACACAATGCGGACCCTGAAACTTGGACAGATGAAAACATTGCATATATGACAAAACAATTGAAAATGTTGGGTCTATCTTATGATTGGGATAGAGAAGTTACAACTTGCAAACCTGATTATTACAAATGGACTCAATGGTTGTTTTTACAACTTTATAAAAAAGGCTTAGTTTACAAAAAAGAAGCTGCCGTAAACTGGTGTGATGAATGCGGAACAGTTCTTGCAAACGAACAAGTTATTGATGGTAAATGCTGGAGATGTGATAATTTAGTTGAGAAAAAATATTTATCTCAATGGTTTATCAAGATTACAGAATATGCAGATGTCTTGTTAGAAGATTTAGACAAACTTCCTGGTTGGGGCGATAATGTTAAAACAATGCAGGCTAACTGGATTGGCAAATCAAAAGGTGCTATTTTCAAATTCCCTGTAATTGATGCTCCAAGTGGTGAAGAAATGTATGTTCCAGTGTACACAACAAGACCTGATACAGTATTTGGTATTACTTATCTTGTTGTAGCGCCAGAATACAAAGATATTGAAAAACTTACAACTGCTGAAAATTCTCAAGCCGTTGAAGAATATAGAGCGAATGCTCGCAAAATGTCTGAAATCGAAAGACTTTCAACTGATAGAGTGAAAACAGGTGTTCCACTAGGAACTCACTGTCGTAACCCATTTAATGGCGAAATTTTCCCATTATGGACTGCGGATTATGCGTTAGTTGAATACGGAACAGGTGCTGTAATGGCAGTTCCAACTCACGATACTCGTGACTTTGATTTTGCGAAAAAATATGAATTACCAATGAAGGTTGTTATCGAAAATCCTGAAAATCCATCAGATTGTAAGGATGCAGCTTATGTTGACCCAGGAGTGTTGGTAAATTCTGGCGAATTTAACGGAATGAAAAACGAACAAGCTAAACAAGCTATCACAAAATGGGCTGTTGATAAAGGTTTTGGAGAATTTAAAACTCAATACAGACTTCGCGATTGGTTAATCTCTCGTCAAAGATATTGGGGTGCTCCAATTCCTGTGGTATATTGCGAAAAATGCGGTATTCAACCTGTTCCCGAAGATCAACTTCCTGTATTGTTACCAAAAGATGTTGACTTTAAAGTTGTTGGAAAATCTCCAATTACAACTTCTGAAACATTTAAACATACAACTTGTCCTGTTTGTGGTGGTCAAGCTATTCGTGAAACAGATACAATGGATACATTTGTTTGCTCAAGCTGGTATTATTTAAGATATGCTGATGCAAATAATTCTGACAAATGTTTTGATAGAGATACAGTAAACCACTGGTTACCAGTTGATCAATATGTTGGCGGTATTGAACACGCAATTTTACACTTGTTATACTCAAGATTCTTTACTAAAGCATTAAGAGATTGCGGTTTGTTAGACTTTGATGAGCCATTTAAGAACCTACTTACTCAAGGTATGGTATTGAAAGATGGTGCAAAAATGTCAAAATCTAAGGGTAATACTGTTGACCCTGATGAAATCTTTGAAAACTACGGTGCCGATACTGCAAGATTGTTTATTCTTTCAGATTCACCTCCAGCAAGAGATTTTGACTGGTCAGATGCAGGGGTTGAAGGTTGCTACAAATTCTTAAACAGAGTTTGGAGATTGATTTCAACAAATGCTGATAATATCACTTTAGATTACAAATTGAATTTCCCATTAGAAAAGTCAAATGATGATTTAGTGAGAACTGTTCATATTGCAATTAAAGGTATTACTAATGACATTTCAAATGACTTCCAATTCAACACTGTAATTTCAAAATACAGAGAATTGACTAACGCAATCTATGATTGGCAAACTAAAAAGTCTGATTTGAATGATGAAGACAAACAAGTTCTAAGTTTTGCCGTTGTATCATTGATGAAATTGATGTCACCTGTTGCTGTTCACTTAACTGAAGAAGCTTGGAGTGAATTAGGTGGTGTTGGTTCAATTCATGAACAAGATTGGTGTGCTTGGGATGAAAACTTAGCTAAATCAAGCTCAATTACTTTAGTTGTTCAAGTTAATGGTAAAGTTAAAGATAAAATTGAAGTGGATGAAGGCTTAGATCAAGAACAAATGAAACAAACAGCTCTTGATAGTCCAAAAATCAAAGCACAAATTGAAGGAAAAACAGTTGTTAAAACAATTGTAGTTCCAGGAAAGTTGGTAAACATAGTAGTTAAGTAAGTAAAAATATGGTTTACCAAAGAAGAGCCTCAGAAATGGGGCTCTTTTCATTTGTTCTTTCCTAGAGAGAGGGGTTGGGAGAGGGTTGAATTTATTTATTAATAGGTCGGGATTGCTATCCCGACATTTGATGTTAAAATAATTTTATGAACATTACGGCTGGAAAATACAAAGGTCAAAAGATAATTGCACCTGATGAAAATATTACTCGTCCTACGTTATCAAAGGTTAGGATGAGTGTTTTTAATACATTACAGGCTATGATTGATTTTGAGGGTAGTAGTTTTTTAGATATGTTTGCTGGTTCTGGAATTATGGGGCTAGAGGCTATGTCTAGAGGCTTTGATAAAGTTGTAATGATTGAAAAAAATAAAAAAGTTTTTAATGTTATAAAATCAAATCTGAAAAAATACGAAAAAGATAATGATATAAAATTAATTTTAGGGGATAGTTTAAAAGTTTGTGAAAAATTTAGCAATACGTTTAAACCAGATATTGTCTATATAGATCCGCCATATTTTTCAGGGGTTTATGAGCAGAGTTTAGAAGTTGCAACAAAAATTTGCGGCGGAATTGTTATATTGGAACATGTTATTGAATTAGATTTGGTAGATTATACCATATTAAAGCAGAAAAAATATGGAGATAAATATATTACATTTCTTACAGTTAAATAGTTGTATATATATTACAATATAGACTCATATATAAAAATAACGTATAATTGATTTGATATGTCAAAAAGGGAGCTATTTTATGGAAGAAATGGAAACACAAGAAAAGAAAAAAGTTTTACTTATTAAATTATCATCTCTAGGTGATGTTGTTTTTAATATTCCATTAGCAAATGCTTTAAAAGACGCAGGGTATGAAGTTACGTGGCTTGTTTCAGAACGCGGAATTCAAGTTGTGGAAGGCAACCCCTGTGTAGATAAAGTCATTTTGGCTCCTATTCAAAAATGGCGTAAAAGAGGCTTAAAATTAGAAAACTTTAAAGAATATTTTGCTCTTATAAAACAATTACGTGAAGAAAAATTTGACATTGCAATAGATTCTCAAATGATTTTGAAGAGTATGATTTGGACAATGTTTTGTGGTGCAAAACGCAGAATCATTGCTAAGGATGCTCGCGAAGGTTCAATTATAGGTGGTAATGAATGGATTGATCCAATCTTTGATAAAGGTACCCCAATTGTTTTGAACTATTTAAAATTTGCAAATCATTTGGATGCATTTCCTGCAAATATAAAAGTATCACTTCCTCCGCGTAGCGAAATGGTTATCAAAAAAGTTGACAAATTGTTGGCAGAAGTTGATAGTACAAAACCTTTAGCTGTTATAGCTCCTGCAACAACTTGGGTTGCAAAACATTGGGATAAAGACTATTGGAGAACAGTTGTAAATTCGATTGAAGATGACTACAGTTTAGTGTTTACTGGTGGTCCAAACGATAAAGAATTGATTGATTATATCAGAAATGGTAAACATACAAGTTTGGTAGGCAAAACTGATTTAATGGATTTGGTAGAAGTATTTTCTCGAGCTAGAGTGGTTTTAGCACCAGATAGTGGAAGTGCACATCTTGCTTGGGCATCTGAAAAACCTGCAGTTATTACACTTTTCACTTGTACTCCAAAAGAACTTTTAGCACCATTTGGGGATAAAAAGAAATATATCGCAGTAGGTGGTGAGGGATTACCTTGCCAGCCGTGCTTTAGAAGGAAATGCCCAAGACGAAAAAATAAAAATATTTGTATGACTCTTCCTAGTCCAAATGAAGTTGTAAAAGTTGTTCAGGGCTTGAAATTGTTGTAAATAAGTGTTATAATGGATTATTACTGTCAATAGTTCAGATAGTTGTACGGAAATTTCATAGTTCTGAAAAAGAAAAAGGTCGTTAATGGGTTTATTTGACAAATTTAAAGAGATTACCAGAAAGGTCTCTGAAGTCGAAAGCAATATATACCACGAAAAGCGTGATTATTTGGAAATATATGAACGCAATATTGAGTTGGAACGAGAAATTGCAGAACGTACAGAAGAATTAAATGACGCAAATAAACGTATGTTTACCCTTCAACACATTTGGGATATGATGAATTCTTCTACCCCATTAGAAAATGTACTTGAGGCTATTGTTAATAGTACTCAAGGGGAACTTGGTTATATGCATTGTGCGATTATAAGAAAACATTGTGATGAACAAGGGGAGTTTTTACGCATTATTGCACAATCAAACGATAGTCTTATAGATAGATTAAATAATATTATTGGTGGTCCAGGAATTCAAACAAGGCGATTGAATTATGCTCAAGATAGTGTGTTTGCTGATACTATGCGCCAAAGAACGATTATTCAAACTTGTTCGATAGATTTGTCTTTAGCAGCGATTTTACCTGAAGTTCCAAAAGATGTAATTGATAAAGTAAATTCAAATCAACCTGTACGTTCGATAATAGTAGTTCCATTGATTGCACAGAAAAAAGAGTTTGGTTGGTTCTGCGTATTTTCAGCAAGAGAAGAGTTGGCAGCAGCTGAGATGGACTTTTTGGGTTTGTTTGCAAAACAGATTGAAATGGCAATTACTATTGCCGATTTGTTCCAAGCAGTAAGAGAGCAAGCTGTAACAGATGCATTGACTGGGCTTTATAATAGAAGATATTTTGAAGAAGCGTTGGAAAAAGAAGTTCAACGTGCAAGACGTCAAAAACAACCATTTTCAATTATTGGTATCGACTTAGATTATCTTAAAAAGATAAATGACTCTTATGGACATAATTATGGTGATATAGCTATCAAGACAATAGCAAAAGTTTTAAAAGCAAATGCTCGTTCTGTCGACGTTGCAGCTCGTATGGGTGGGGAAGAATTTAACGTTCTTTTACCTGGCATTAACTCTGACGGTGCATTGGTTGCGGCAGAAAGAATCCGTAAATCTATAGAGTCTACAGAAATTGATGTGATTGGCAAAATTACAGGCAGTTTAGGTGTTGCAACATATTTTGAACATAGTGAAAATGTAGATGAACTTTTAGAATTAACAGATCAGGCTATGTATACTTCAAAACGAGAAGGGCGTAATAGAGTTACTTTGGCTCAACCTGTTTCAGAAGCTTATTGGCAAGAAGTTGCCGTGAATACATTCTTGGATATTCTTTCTAAAAACAGAATTCCTAAGGCTCAACATCTGTCAAAAGAATTATGTAAGAAATTGAAAGCTCCTGTAAATAAGGATGAACGTACAAAAGAATCTTTATATACAGTTGCAGATATGCTGACTAAATTATACAATCCAATGCACACTCCTGGAGTTGTAAAAAATAAAGTCTTAATGGCTGTTAGTTTGGCAAAAAGATTTGATTTACCAAAAGAAGAAATTGATAATTTAAGAGTTGCAGTATTGCTATATGATATTGGTAATTTAATGTTACCTGAAGAGTTATTACAAAAGGCTACCCCATTAACTGATGAAGAACGAGATACAATTAAAAATCACCCAGTGATTGCTGCACGTGAAATTCTAAAACCGATTTCTTGTGTTCAAGATGTTTTACCGATTATTGAACATCACCATGAAAACTGGGATGGCTCAGGGTATCCAAACAAGATGTCTAAAGAAGAAATACCTTTGACATCTCAGATTATTTTGATTTTGGATCAGTATTTTGCATTGATAGAACCTCGTCCTTATCGTGCAAAATTGTCTGCAAGAGATGCTTTGGAAATTGTTAAAGCTGATGCAGGTAAAAAATGGAATAATGCGTTAGTACAAGAATTTATTTCCTTAGTTGAGCATGATATAGTTTAGTGTATGAAGGAAAAAGAATTTATATCATCAATAAAAAATATTTTAAATTCCAATTATATTGGGGATGATTGTGCGTATTTACCTGATTTGGGGATAGTTATTACTCAAGATAGTTTGGTAGAAGGAGTACATTTTTCACTTGATTTTATGAGCCCATAT
The DNA here is from genome assembly GCA_017472545.1 of bacterium. GTDB lineage: Bacteria > Cyanobacteriota > Vampirovibrionia > Gastranaerophilales > Gastranaerophilaceae > Zag111. The sequence goes on from JAFUPZ010000009.1 coordinate 12,490, forward strand.
CAGTTAGGTTATAAGTCTGTAATGGTAAATGTTTCAGACGTTGTTTCAAGTGGAGCAAATCCTAAATATTTAACTATAGCATTATCTTTACCTTCTCATATTCAAAAAGATTTTGTAGAAGAATTCTATCAAGGGGCAAAAGCTGCTTGTGGTAACGAAATACAAGTCGTTGGCGGTGATATTACGGGGGCTGACAAGGTTTATGTTTCAGTTTGTGCTGTTGGGTCTACTGAATATAGAAAAATCTCATCTCGTAAAAATGCCAGAAGAGGTTATAAAGTTGTTGTATCAGGGTTACATGGCTCAAGTGCAGCTGGTTTAAGACAACTTTTGGCAGGAGAAAAGGTACAAACAGATTTTATAAAAGCCCATTTGGAACCAAAGGCTCAGATTGAATTTGGTAGAAATATTGGTAAATCACTTCAATTGGACTATGCAATGATGGATACGTCTGACGGTTTGATGGATGCATTATCAATTATTGCTAATGAAAGTGGAGTTTTATTGGAAGTTTATTTTGACAAGATTCCATATGATTATCATCTTGTGCAGTTTGATGATTTTCAAGATTTAGTTTTGTTCGGTGGGGAAGATTATGGAATTGTTGCAGTTGTCCCTGAAGAGCTTGATTGTGGTGGTGTTGTTATTGGGCATGTTAAAGAAGGTTTGGGCGTTGATTTGAGATTTGGGCAAAATATCGTCCACTATTCTAAAGAAGATGTAGAAAAAAAGATTTATAATCATTTTGAGGGGAAAGATGAGATATAGTGCAATAATTACCGCAGGGGGTACCTCTTCAAGGTTTGGAAATACAAACAAATTGTTGGAAAAAATCAATGGACAAGAGATTATAAAATATACCGTTGATGCGTTTGTATCTGTGGGGTTTGAAGAAATTGTTATATGTGCAAATCTTGCAATCCTTAATATTTTACAAGATATTTTTGCTAATTATGGCGCGGTTAAAATTATTGAAGGTGGTTCAACTCGTCAGGAATCAGTTTTTAAGGGATTGGAGGTTGTGGATTGTGATTATGTTCTAATCCATGACGGTGCAAGACCAATGATTACCTCAGAAATTATCAAAAGAACTATGGATGAAGTTGCTTCTAAAAAAGCGGTTTCTGTTATGACAAAAACTGTTGATACAATTAAAAAAGTTGATACTAATGGTCGAATTATAGAAACTGTTGATCGTACACAATTGTATAATACTCAAACTCCTCAAGCTTTTGAGTACAATCTTATAAAGTCTGTTCATGAGCAATACAAAGGTCAAAACTTTACAGATGATGCAGGCATGGTTGAAGCAAGTGGGGCTGAGGTTTACATAGTTGAGGGTGATTATCGTAATATAAAAGTTACTACAAAATCTGATTTGGCATTGGCTCAAGTTTATTTAGCTGAAAAAATGTAAACACATGTTACAAAAATTATGTTTTCTGAAATCTGAATAATCAAAAACTCTTTATATTTATAAGAGAGATTATACAAGGAGAGTACTATGGCTGATAATGTAGAAGATATTAAATCGATTGATGAGCTTCGTAGAGCGCAAGCTGCTGCACAGGCTCAAGGCACAAGTATTACTAATTACAACCAATGGGAACAAATCCTTGAGGATTTAGATGCTGCAGGTGTTCAATCAACAGGAACATTCAATGGCGATGTGAAATTGCATGCACAAGTTATGGAAAAGATTGAACAGTTTATTGAAGAAGCCCAAGCTGCTCAAAAACACCAAGAGCAAAATCCAAAAAATGATGAAACTCAAAAAGTGAATAATATTACGGCTCAAGATAAAGAACATGTTGTAAAAGCAAACTTAGCAAATGCTACAAGTTCAGTCATTATGGCTGATTATATGAAGTATTATCATATGCTTTAGTCTTTATTTTGATTTAAACGGTGAAGAACTTGCGCTCTTTTGATTGGCCAGAAAATTGCGACTGCTCTGCCAACAAATCTATCACTTGTTACTGTTCCCCAGTAACGGCTATCTAGTGAATCTCCGCGGTTGTCACCCATCATAAAATAGTTATCTTCTGGGATTGTATATGGGCCGCATTTTGCAACACTTCCTGGTGCTATCATTATGAGATGTTCATTTGCGCAAGGCGTAAATTCATAAACACTTTTAATGTAATCTTCTTCGTATTTTTTATCGTTTATGTATACGTATGCGGAGCCGTCTTTTTC
>JAFUPZ010000010.1 GCA_017472545.1 bacterium
ACAAACAGGTGGATATGCACAAATTGCAACAGGAAATGGAGTTGCTGAATGGTTCAATGATTTAATTGGTGCAAAACTTAACTTTGTTGTAGGACCTAATAAATCAGCAGACCGTTCTGGTGGACAATATGGTATGTATGCTTATGCAACAGCAGAATTTGCTGGACAATATATCGATATCCAATACAACGGTGCTTATGGTAAAACTTTTGATACAATCTTTGATGAAATCTATGAAACAGACATTATCTTAGGATATCAAGGAAAATTTGGTCCTGTAACATTGAAAGCTAACGGATTGTATAGTGGGTTTGGTGAAGTAAAAACAGAAACAGGTAAATTACCTTACATTCCATCTAACTCTGATGTTGGAGCTCCTGATGCACAAGCAGATTTCTTAGCAGGAACAGCTTCAAATGTTCAAATTGTATACTCTGATGACTATGTTGATGCAACACTTGGATTTAGACACCGTGGAGCACAAGCTAACATGATGTGGAATAAAGCTGACGATAATCATCAATCAGATCAATTAGGTGCTCTTAACACAATGAAAGTTTGGGCATATGCTAATTACAAAATGCAATATGGTAACATTGGTATTGAACCATACATGGTTGCAACATTCGATAAAGATTCTGCAAAACAACAATTCAAAGATTCTTCATCAGCTGAAATTGGTGCAAAACTTTTTGGTGGATATGACTTTGACGTTGCAAAATTTGATGCTTATATGAATATGAACCTTGTAACAAAAGTTGAAGATTCTTTCAAAATTGGTGATATCGGACTTAAAGTTTCTACACCACTCGTATTAAACGGTCTCGCATTCGTATATGGATATGATCCAGCAGATGCTAATGCAGATTTCCACACAGGTATCTTTGAATTAGGATTGCCAGCTGGAATCAATGCACAAGCTGGTCTTGGAATCAGAGCTGCTAAAAATGATTCTAAAGCATACGAAGGAAAAGAATTCGGATTCTTCCTTGGTGCAAATATGAAACTTAACATCCCTCAAAAACCAGTTCTTTATACACAATTTGTATGGAACATGGATCCTTACAAAGGATTTGGTGATGGACAAGACTTCATCAACTATGATGGATACACACTTGATGCAGGTGCAGGTAACTATGTTGATGCAGCAGCATTCCGTGTAGCACTTCGTTGGGAAATCTAAGGTAAGGAGAATATAGAATATGAAAAAAATCATTTTTGGATTATTAGTTGCTTTTGTAGCACTTTCTTTCATGGGTTGTCCTACAGTTTATGCAGATAGAGATTATGACAAACTTCCAGTTGGAGATGTCGTTGGTGATATGAACGGTGATGGAATTGTACTTGATGAATTAGCAGGTGTTCCAGGTGGATATAAAACAGCTTCTTTTACATATTCAAACTCCATGAATGCTTGGGGTGGTGGTAGTGGAGTTTGTAATTTCAAAATCCGCAAAGTTGCTGGCTCTTGGGATGGTGGAGATTATGGTTCAACTTCAGTTGCAGGAGACAAATTACCTGATGGTGTTACTTTAGGTGGTGATGGAAATATCACTTTAACAGGTCTTGTTGATGGACAAACTTATCACTTTGAACTTGTTACAATTGCTCCAACAATCAAAATCAGTTTGATTGAGGACTAATTATAATTAGAAAAGGTTGATAATTTAATATCATCCTTTTCTAAGCATTCGTATTTCTAGGAAACGTTAGTTAGATTTTCCTTTGAAATAAATTAATTTTACCGCTTGCCCACTTTGGTAGTTGCTAAAGTGGGCATTTTTAACTGGGTAAGAAAGTGCAAGGAGAATATGTATATGTGTAATAAGTGTGATAAATGTCCATGTAAAGATAACGATAAATTTACCACAAAAGATCTTTATGCTGAACTTTTTCATTGTCGTGATTTTTAATTACAACATTTATGGCAACGTTCAATTTTCCTTGCAGGATTCAT
>JAFUPZ010000085.1 GCA_017472545.1 bacterium
AACACTGTCACCCCAATTCCCACTGTTTTCATCAGCTATTGCGTAGAAATTTTTAGAATGTTTATCGGCAGCCTTACGAGCTTGAACCTGCTGTTGATACTTGGCATCTGCCATAAACTTTTCTGGATTTTCAACATATTTTTCATTTAAAAGATAACCATCATGGGAAACAATCCACTGTTTACCAGCTTGGTCAACACAAAGAGAACGACCATGCTCTAAGGATTTCAACTTGAGCAATTGACCTCCATGCATTTTGCCGTCTTTTCCTTTGAATTTATAGTCTACAAACCCCTGATACTCATTTTTTTCAATAACCCCATCCCCGTCTTTGTCAATCTGGTTAAAAATAGATTTTTTGACATAAGAATCTTGTTGATTGATTCTAGTGCCAATCTTGAATTGATTTAAATCTACTTGATTTACTTGTTTGTTGTTATTTACGCCAGTCATGACAAAAACACCTAATAAACGTTTACTAGGTTGTTAACGACACACTTAATCAAAAACTTAAGCAATTTTGACTATGTTGTAACATGATGTAACAAAGTTTATTATGCAGACAGAGTAAAGATTTCGTAGATTTCTTCGTCTGAAAGTTCTGTAATAATTTTCTCGCCTTCGTATACTGCCAAATCTGCAAGTTCTTTCTTAGATTTAAGCATTTCATCAATTTTTTCTTCGAAGGTGCCAAGCGTAATCATTCTATGAACCATTACATTCTTATCTTGACCAATACGATATGTTCTGTCTGTAGCCTGATCTTCAACTGCAGGGTTCCACCACAAGTCATAGTGAATAACATTTGTTGCACTTGTTAAATTCAAACCAGTACCACCAGCTTTTAATGATAAAATCATAACCTTGCAATCTGCGTTAGACTGGAATCTTTCAATCAATTCTTCACGTTGTGGGACAGTTAAGCTACCATGGAAGAATAAAGGTTCTGTATTGCATTCTTGAGCAAGTACTTTACACAAAATATCTCCCATTTCTTTATACTGAGTGAAGATAAGTGTTTTTTCTCCATTATCAATAATGCTTTGAACAAGGTCGATACATTTTTCCATTTTTCCAGACAATTCTCTACCCATTTCACCTGATTTAAGGAATTGATATGGGTGGTTACAAATTTGTTTAAGCGCAGTGATAAGTTTGAAAATATTTCCACGTCTGTTGACACCAGTAAATCCACTGATTTTTGTCATCATTTCGTTTAATGTTTTTTCGTACAATACAGCTTGCGCCTTTGACAAGTAACAGTATTCGTTCAGAACCATCTTTTCTGGAAGGTCTGAAATTACGTTCTTGTCTGTTTTTAAACGTCTTAATACAAATGGAGAAATTGACATTCTCAATTTATTTGCACGTGAATGCTCTTTGAATCTCTCAATAGGAATTGCATAACTTTTTTGGAATTCACGAAGAGAACCCAAATAACCTTTGTTGATAAAATCAAAAATACTCCACAACTCAGTTAATCTATTTTCTACAGGTGTACCTGTCATTGCTATTTTTACATCAGATTTCAACATCTTGATAGCAAGAGTTTGTGCTGTATCAGGGTTTTTGATATTTTGAGCTTCATCAACAATAATTACACTCCAAGCGTGTTTTTTCAACTCTTCTACATCTATTCTCATAATTGCATAAGTTGTCAAAATTACGTCGTGATTAACATCCAATTGCCTATCTGCGCCATGGTAAATTGTTGCGTCAAGATTTGGTGCAAACATTTGTAATTCTTTCATCCAGTTACCCATAAGAGTTGTTGGACAAATTACAAGAACAGGTTTTTTAAGCTTTCCTTCTTCCTTCATTTTTAAGATTAAACTGATAACCTGAATTGTTTTACCAAGCCCCATATCATCAGCCATACAAGCACCAAAACCTTTTGAAACGTTCGTCCACAACCATTTCAAACCAATTTCTTGATATGGTCTTAATTCACCTTTCAAATCTTTTGGCAAACTCATATCTACAGGTTTTGTGAAATCAGATAAAACTCTTGCAAACGCTGCATCATAATCAAAATCGTATTGATCTAATTGACCTGATAACGATGCGTGGATAAGTTCCATTCTAGACATTGATTTTAGGTTTGCTTTTGCTATTTGTTCAAAAATCTTTTTGCTTTCATCTTGGTCAATCAATACATATTTGTTTTTGTATTTGATTAGGCCACTATTATCAGCCACAAGCTTCTGATATTCTTCCATTGAAATCTTCTCATCACCAATAGCAATTTCATAAGTAAAATCAAGAATATCATCCAATGAGATTTTTGAAGAAGCTGTATTATTGATTAAATCTGACAAGTCGCCTGCTCTTGCTTCTTTTACTTTTGCATTAATTGAAGCTCTTGGGATAACAATATTTGCAAGTTCTTTAGGTAAAACAACTTCAATTTGAGCCTTTTGAAGATAATATGCAGTTTGAGTAATAATTTTATAAATTTCATTCAAATTCAAATCAAGTGCTAATTTATCTTCATCTTCAAACAAGTCTTCAAGTTCTGGCATATAACGAAGAGCATAGTTCAATTGTTTTTCAACAATCCTAGAAATATCGCTTGCCTTAGCCCCAAAAACTTCCTCGTCTGTGTATAATTTATCAATCAATACACTTTCTTCAGTTTTTCTGTTTTTAATATGAACTTTTAATCTAAATAATTCATCTTCAATTTTTTCTATTTTAAAGAAAGGAATAACATCATATTTGCCAAGATAAAGTTCATCAAACCAAGCCGCAAAACTTTCAGCTAAATCTTTACCTTTCAATACTGCACGCTGTTCCAAATCCTTCAATAAATATGTGCCAGACTTAACATCTTTAAATCTGTACATTTTAATTCCCAAAAATTTATATATGACATAATTTAGGTATGTATAAATAAATTCATAAACAAAATCTTTTGGTTTTTCACCTTCAATAAACAAATCTTCAGGCATACATTCTTCGAACTGATTAATGATTCTAGCCATTTTTTGATTATTGATAATTGGTTCATAAACAATTCTGAACATTTGATTATAACGTTTTACTGTTGGAATGAAATACAATTTTTCAATCAATTTCATAACAAAATAAGTTAATTTATTCAGATAAATAAATGTTGGAGATAAATCTGCTAAATCAACAATATTACCAAAACCTCCAAAGTAATCCATTACCAAATCCCAAGCCATAAAATATCCAACTTTATCGCCCAAAACTTCTGATTTAAAACGGAACAATGAACCTTTTGATTTCAAATAATATTGGAAATTATTTGTTGGAGTAACAAAGAAAGATAATTTTCCAGCTTTATTGATTAAATGGAAATTAGTATTACGAGTAGGAGCATTTGGGCTCAAAAATACACCCGCAAACTCATCCTCAATAATTTGATAAATCATACTTAAGGTATAACGAAAATCTTTGTTTTTAAAATTATCTGGATTTTCACTTAAGTTAAAAAATAACTCATCAACATTATTCTTTTTAAACGAAAAATCAATATCTAAATCTTCAATCTTATTACTCATAAATTTCTCTTACTAATTAATGTACATACAAATTTGTGAAAAAGGTTAGGCATAATTTCAGCCTAACCCTATACAATTACTTAATCAATGATTTACCAGTCATTTCTTTTGGTTGCTCAATACCGAACAATTGAAGAACTGTTGGCGCAACATCACACAATGCACCTGTTTCTCTCAATTCAATATCAGAAGGAGCATTGATTAAAACAAACGGAACATCATTTGTTGTGTGAGCTGTTTGAGGTTTTCCAGTTTCTTCATCAACCATTGTTTCTGAGTTACCATGATCTGCTGTTAACAACATAACAATATCATTAGCTTTACAAGCTTCAGCAATCTTACCAACACATTCATCAACAACTTTACAAGCTTTTGTTGCAGCAGGAATATTTCCTGTATGACCAACCATATCAGGGTTTGCAAAGTTAACCAAAATGAATTGATATTTTGGATCATCGATTGCTTTTAATACATTTTCACAAACTTCAGGTGCGCTCATTTCAGGCTGCAAGTCATAAGTTGCAACTTTTGGAGAAGCTACAAGAACACGTGTTTCGTGAGGTTGAGGCTCATCAATACCACCATTAAAGAAGAATGTTACGTGAGCATATTTTTCTGTTTCTGCAGTTCTAAACTGATTAATTCCATTTGCTTCTAAAACATCACCTAAAATATTTACTAATTTTTCTTTAGGATAAGCTACAGGATATGTGAAAGTAGCTTCATAACTTGTCATTGTTGTATAAAGAATATTTTTTAGAACTTTCTTTCTGTCAAAACCATCAAAATCAACAAAATTAACTGCTTTAGTGATTTCTCTAGCTCTGTCAGGTCTGTAGTTAAAGAAAATAATCGAATCATTATCATGAATTCTGCTTGCATTTACCTCTTCTTCACTACCAATAACTGTTGGTAATACGAACTCATCAGTTTCGCCTTTTTCATAAGATTTTTTAATACCTTCTACAGCAGTTGCAGCTTTTTCACCTTCACCAAGAAGTAGGGCATTATAACCTTTTTCAACTCTGTCCCAACGATTATCTCTGTCCATAATGTAATAACGTCCGATAACTGTTGCAACAGGAGGAAGATTGTATTTTGCTAATTCATCTTCAACAACTTGAACATATTCACAAGCACTAGCTGGAGGAGTATCACGACCATCTAAAAATGCGTGAACATAAACTTTAGTCAAACCATTATCAGCTGCCATTTTGATTAACGCTGTCAAATGATCTAACGAAGAGTGAACACCACCAGTTGATACTAAACCATAAATGTGTAAAGCTGAATTGTTTTTCTTAGCATGTTCAATTGCTGCTAAAAATCTTTCATTCTTAAAGAATGAACCATCTTTAATTGCATTATTGATTTTTGACAAATCTTGGTAAACAATTCTACCTGCACCTAAATTCAAGTGACCAACTTCAGAGTTACCCATTTGTCCTTCAGGTAAACCAACATTTTCACCATCAGCTTTAATATGAATAAATTTTTCTTCTTTTTCTAATTTCGGAACATAAATTGGGTTTGCCAATTTAGTCGCATCATATTTCTCAGAACCAGTTGAAATTCCCCAACCGTCCATAATACATAGCAATACTCTTTTAGCCATTTTTTATCCCTTCTTTCTACTATCCACGTTGGAGAAATTTTACCAAGAACATATCTTGAATTCAAGAGAAAACCAAAAATTTTGTTAATAAAAAGACACCTTTTTAAAAGTGTCTTTTTACTTAATCAAAACATTATCTTAAAGAACCTACTTTTGCCGTTCTAGAAGTATTCATATATCTACTTCCATGCGCCATTTTTTGTTCTGGTGTCATTTGTTTTAAAATTTTCTTGTGCTCGGCCGCACGGGGCATCACGCCACCAACACCCAATGCACTTGTCTTATTATTAGCATTGATAGATTCTGAATTAAGTTCAGAATGACCAATATATTTACCCCTGTCATCCTGAACTTGTTTCAGGATCTCAGCATTTGACGATTTAGTTTGTTTTATTGTGAGATTCTGTTTCACTTCAGGTTGACGTTGTGTTTTTTCATACTTGCAATTGTCGTGACCTAATGCCCATCTGAAACCTGCGGTTAAAGAAACACCGTTACGACCACCATTATGAATCATAGCTTGTCCATAACCCATAAAGTGATCTTTTATACGTTTTTGAACACCTACACCATATTGTACATAAGGTTTTACAGACATTTGAGGTAATCTTACACCATTTG
>JAFUPZ010000086.1 GCA_017472545.1 bacterium
AAAACAAAAAGCAGCAGAACTCGCTGCTTCAGGTGACGCTGCAGGAGCAGCTGCTCTTATGGCACAAGCAGGTGCAAGTGATTCAGGACTTAAATTTGCTACTTGGTCTATGCTTGGATTCCAAACAAAATTTGATACAGTAGAAAGCAAAGACAAAGCCGGAGTTGTAACAGATGATGCTGGATTAGATTCTGCTGGAATTGGAATCAAATCATACTGGAAAGCATCAGGAAACGCTGTTCCTAACATGCCTGTTTACATCGAAGTTGCAGTTGCTGAAAATGATGGATTTGCAAATTTATACCAAGAAGGTGGATTTACAGATGGTAAAAAAGCAGAAAAACCAGCATTAGCATTTGGTGATGGATTTAAAAACTTCTTAACAGACTTGATTTTTGATCCTTTCTATTGGTTAGGAGGTCAAAAAAGTTCAACTCCAGATAATGCTGTAGGAGCAACAGGTTGGACATATCTTGGACACTTTGTAGCAGGATTTGAAAATGATTGGTTTGCATATAAAACAGGTTACAAATATGCAAAATTACCACCACACACAAACGTATCATGGACAACAGTTGACCAAGATTGGGAAGCAGGATATTCAGCAGTAGGTGGATATGCACAATTCGCAACAAACAACGGATTTGCAGAATGGACAAAAGATTTATTCGGAGCAAAAATGAATCTTGTTGTAGCACCTAACCGCACAGCAGACAGAGTAGGTACTCAATATGGTATGTATGCTTATGCAACAGCAGAATTTGCTGGACAATATATCGACATTCAATATAACGGTGCTTACGGAAAAACATTCGATACAATCTTTGATGAAATCTATGAAACAGACATTATCTTAGGATATCAAGGAAAATTCGGACCTGTAACATTGAAAGTAAACGGATTGTATAGTGGATTTGGTGAAGTTAAGACAGAAACAGGTAAATTGCCATACTCACCAGGTTCCTCAGATGTTGCTGCACCTAATGCACAAGCAGATTTCTTAGACGGAACAGCATCAAATATTCAACTCGTTTACTCAGATGATTATGTTGATGGAACACTTGCATTTAGACATCGTGGTTCACAAGCAAATCTTATGTATGTTGAAAACGGTGATGGACATAACCATGTTGCAGACCAACTTGGAGATCTTAATACAATCAAAGTATGGGCAAATGTAAATTATAAAATGCAATATGGTAACATTGGAATGGAACCATATATGATTACAGCATTTGATAAAGAATCTGCAAAACAAAAATTCAAAGATCCTTCATCAATTGAATTTGGTGCAAAACTTTTTGGTGGATATGACTTTGATGTAGTTAAATTTGATGCTTATGCAAATATGAACCTTGTAACAAAAGTTGATGATTCATTTGCAATTGGAGATATCGGACTTAAAGTTTCAACACCACTCGTGTTAAACGGTCTTGCTTTAGTTCTTGGATATGATCCAGCAGATGCTAATGCTGATTTTATCACAGGAATTTTTGAATTAGGTTTACCTGCAGGTATCAATGCTCAAGCAGGACTTGGGTATAGAGCTGCTAAAAATGATTCAAAAGCATACGAAGGTAAAGAAGTTGGATTCTTCCTTGGTGCAAACATGAAACTTAATATCCCACAAAAACCAATTTTCTATACACAATTTGTATGGAACATGGATCCTTACAAAGGATTTGGTGATGGTCAAGACAACATCAATTATGACGGATACACAATTGATTCAGGTGTAGGTAACTACGCTGGAGCAGGAGCATTCCGTGTAGCTCTTCGATGGGATATCTAAGATAAGGAG
>JAFUPZ010000087.1 GCA_017472545.1 bacterium
ATCGCAATGTTAAACAAAGAACATTATTAAAATGTCTGTTGAAATAACAGTTGAAAGACTTAAAAGTCAAGTGATAATCGGATCGCTTGATACGCTTTACATTATCGGAGCGCTGAATTCACCTTCAGCGCTCCTTTTCCTATGAGGGGTAAATGTACTTGTCACTGCAGGGAGTGTAATGCTGTCGCAATCCCATTATCATCATATACTTTGCAAAATCTTGCGATTACTACGCCACTTTGTGGCTCGTAATGACAAGGGGTTAATGTATTTTGTCATTGCGAGGAGTGTAACGACGTCGCAATCACATCTCTATTATGGTAATATCGTAATATGGAAGAAAATCAATATTACATTTATATAATGACAAATAAATACAACACAACTATATACGTTGGTGTAACTAATAATCTCATTAGAAGAGTATATGAACATAAAAATAAATTAATAGAAGGTTTTACATCAAAATATAATTTGAATAAACTGATTTATTTTGAGAATACCGAAAATGTAGAAACAGCGATACTTAGAGAAAAACAAATAAAAAATTATTCAAGGGTAAAAAAAGAACAGTTGATAGAAAAAATGAATCCTGAAAGAATAGATTTGTATGAAAGTCTATTATAAATGCGATTACTACGCTCATTTTATTCGCTCGTAATGACAAAAATAAATGTATTCTGTCATTGCGAGGAGGACTTGTCCGACGTCGCAATCCCATTATAATCATATACTTTGCAAAATAATGCGATTACTACGCCACTTCGTGGCTCGTAATGACAAAGTATCCCTAACTTTTTGTAAATAAAGTTTTAAAATTTAGCAAATTTTACCAGATTTTTGACTTTATAATCTTAGATTAGTACTAATAGAAGGTTATATTTTCATGAAAATTGACAAAATTACTCCGCAGTTGTTTGTTCAAAATAACGCCCAAATAAAAGGACAACAGCCAGTTCAAGTTGAAGAAAAAGAGCAAAATTATGTAACTGCATCTGCGCAAAATTACATTGGTTATCAACCGAATTTTACAGGTGGATACAGTTTAGATTTGGCTGAAACCATTGCAAATCTTGATAAATTAGCGGTTAAATATCCAAATATTTATCCAAAACAAGTTCGCGAATGGGCGGGAATGATATTAGAAGAAGGTAACAAAGCTAAAGATACTTTGATTACTATTCATAAAAAGTTCTATGAAAGTGTAAAAGACTGCTTCTCTTTAGAAGAGTTAAAAGCTAAATTCCCTGAGTTTAAAGATGTTAAATCAGCACACGATGTAGATTATCGTGAAGGCACATTAATGGATGATTTGATGTCTGGTAGAATTGAAGAATTTAATACAGAAGAAGATTTGACACTTCAACTTATAAAATTGTATTGGGGTGAAGGTTTTTCTTTAAATGATTTGAAAGCTTATGCTGGCGGTCGTGATTTGAACCCTATTATGAATAAATTAGGTATTCCTAAAGTTGACAAAAATTACGGTCATATTTTGAAATTCTCAGACCCTGGCTATAACGAGCGTTTAACTACTCAAATGAAATTAAAACGTATGGAATCTATGGATAGGAAAGCTCAACAGCTTGAGGGTGAACCTGTTTATATTCCACCAAAACGTGAAGGTAGACCGCTTTCTGCTGAGCATAAACAACATATCCGAGAAGGATTGTTGCGATTCTATCGTGAACACCCTGAACGTGCTTTGGCTATGTCAGAAAGACAAAAGCAGTTCTTCCGCGATAACCCAGATCAGGCGAAAATCTTCCACCGAGTAATGGTAAAAGCTTGGAATATTCACGGTGCGGAAAATATTAGAAAAGCTATGTCAAAGTATATGAAAGCTCATAAGGTTGAAGATTTTACAATGGATGAAATAACTTCTCCATTTAATATGTCAAAAGAGCGTTCAGCTTTGATGAAAAAATTCTGGGCGGACAATCCTTGGGCAAATAAATCTTTCTCTCACAATATGAAATATGCTTGGAAAAAAGTTAAAGAAGAACAAGATATGTTCTACATTGTTGATGTTACGCCAAAAGCTTTTAAACGTAAGTTCTATGCGTGGTGTAAAAAAGAAGGAATTGATGCTTCAAATCTAAGTTTTGATTTCCACAAATATTATCCTCATCATCCAGAATTGAACAATTCTCAAGAAATGATAGATGCAATGAATAGAATTAATAAATATACTCCGCGATTTATTGATTCTTGTCCTGGAGATGAATCCAAAAAGTTAGCTAATACTTTATTTATGGCTCTATTGAAATTCGGTAAGCACATGAAAGCGCTTGAAGATTCACCAAAATTAACCTCAGATACCCAAGCAACAATGTATGCGCTAAGAAGTTTTATTCATGCAAATCTGTTTGAAACTACTTCTCTTTTAGGTTATCCAAATCCTAGAGTGCTTGATGCACAAGAAGTTCAACAGTTGTATTCAACTATATTGACTACTCTAATGGACAATCACGAAAATAAATTGATTGGTAAATTGCTTGAATTAATGGATGACTCATACGAATATTTGGATAAAAATTGGAACGGTGGCGGTATTATTCTAGCTCCAGATGCGCATCAATTCTAAAATCTAAAATTTATATGATAAAAAAAGAAGGCTTAGGTTTAAGCCTTCTTTTAGTTATATATGAATTATCCCCTACATTTTTGAACGGTGGTTTGGTTTTAGCATACCACGTTGGTCTAAGTTATCTAAAATCCAGAAGTTTAGAAGGTTTCTGTAGTCAAACATTGCAGGTGTGAAGTGTGCAATTTTATCGTAACCTTTCATTTGTTCTTGAACTTCTTTGATTTTTTTCATATCTTTTACAAGACCTGTTTTAAATCTGTCAGGTTTGTAAACTGTCCAAGCTTCGTGTGGATAGAATGTTGAACGACATTCGTTTGTGTTTTGGTTTAGAAGCATTTCTCTAAACATAATGTAGTCCATATCATAATATTCTTGTTTAACGTTCTTTTCGTATGGTTTAAGAATAGGTGGCATATGAACTGTTGGAATGTCGATTTCGTCAGCATCTGGATGTAAATCTTCCATATATTCCATTGAACCTATTCCTACGATTTGAATAGATTTAGAAAATTCTTCTAAAATACCCAGATCATCTGCAAAATCACCCATGATTTCTAAGAATGATGTACAACCTTTACCTGAACAAATATAATCAGTAATAACAGTCTTTTCACCTGTATCTTGGTGATGTTTTACAATTGAATATGGGTCAGCTTGTACACGACATAAATATTTTCTGTATGCAATAATCTCTTTTTCTGTTGGAGCACTTTTATCTAGTCTTTTAACACCTTCTCTATAATCAGGTCTATACCAATATTTTGAAAATGCTACAAATTTATAGTCATCAATTCCGCCGTTCATCCATAATGATGTGTTTAAGAACCATTTTGGACTTCTACCTAAACAAATAATTGGTTGATTTTTGTATCTGTTATAAATAGATGCAGTTTTTAAGAATTCATTCATTATTCTGTCATTGCGTAATGGCATATATCTGAATTTTGAGTCAACAAGTTCTTCTTTATCAATATATGGGTCTTGATCGAAATTTAAATATCTTTTGCGATAACGAACTTTAGCATTTTCGTTCATTGCTTTGTATTCTTCGTAGTCGATGTGCGGCATCGTACGGTTAGGATCAAAGAATTCACCTCTTCCAGTAAAGTTTATTTTTGTTCCAAAATGGAAATTTGGTGGAATTTCAGCGTATTTAATATGCTGAGATGTTGGAATAGTGTTTTGTGAATTCTTAATTTGATTGTTTTGATAGTTTAGTGTTTGAATATTGTTAAATTGAATTTTTGATATTTGCATGGGGTCCCCTTTTTATTAGTTGCCGATGTTGTTATAAAACTCGTAAAAATATTTTTTGCTAAAAAAAGAGAAAATTTTTAAAAATTTTCTCTTTTTTTTAATTTATACAATAATGGTTGTTTATATCAGCATTTTGCCGTTTTCATAGATAAGAACATCGTCTGCGTATATTTTTCCACCATTTTTCATGTTTTTGATTAAATCCCAATGTAGTCCTGATACGTTTTTACCACCAGTTTCAGGGTATGATGCACCTACTGCCATGTGAATTGCGCCACCGATTTTTTCATCAAATAAGATGTTTCCTGTAACTTCTTGGATTTCATCGTTTGTACCAATTGCGATTTCTCCGATTCCTCGTGAACCTTCGTCCATATCAAGCATTGCATTCAAGAATTGTTCTCCATGATCTGCTTCAGCTTTTACAACTTTGCCGTTTTCAATCCATAAATGAACTCCTTGAGCTGAGTTTCCACGATAATTCTGTGGATAGTCAAAGTAGATTTCACCATTTACATCTTCTTCTACAGGTGAGGTGAAGACTTCTCCGTCAGGGAAATTGTTCATTCCTGAGCAGCTAATCCATTTTCTACCTTCAACACCAAATGTAATATCTGTTTTTTCACCAACTATGCGAACTTTTTTGACTCCGTTTAGGTAGTTAGCCCAAGCTGTTTGTTTTTCATCTAGTTCTTTTAATTTTGCTACTGGGTCATCTAAATCTAAGTAGCAAGATTTGAATAAGAATTCTGAGTATTCATCAAGTGACATTTTTGCTTCTTGCGCTAAAGCGTGGGTCGGAACATCAGCAATAACCCATTTTGCAGTACCTTCTGCAGAGCGTTTCATTAAGGTTTCTGATAAGAATTTTGTTGCTTTTCCTCTACGTGCAAGTCTTGATAAATCCGCTCTTGCCATATTTTTTGTGTTTAGTGGTCCTCCAATAGAAATATATTTATCAACAATTTCATATTCTAATTTTGTGATTGGATCAACATAGTCAAGCTGTTCATCTGATGCGTATTTCATATAAATTTCTGCTAAATCTCCGATAGCTGTTCTTATGACAGGGTTTCCACCTTTTTCTAATACTCTTTTATAAACAGCTTTTACCAAATCTTTAGCGTGGATTGATTCAGCTCTGATGATTACTAAATCTCCTTTTTGGACATCTGTTGAGTAGTCTACAAGTACTCTTGCGTATTTGTCCCAAATAGTGTTTTGCATATTATACCTCTTTCTTCTTTTTGTTAATTTTATAATATTTTTCGCACATTGTAAATATTAAAATGATGTAAAGATTTCCGCAATCGCCAAGTTTTGGTACTATAATTGACTTATCTTGATAGGAATAGAAAGAGGGGAATTATGATAGATAAAACAGCTGTTATCCATCCTTCAGCTCAAATTGCTGAAGATGCAATTATTGGACCAAATGTAGTTATTGGCGAAGGTGTAAAAATAGGTAGTGGTACAAGAGTTATTGCAAATGCTTATATTGAATTTGCAGAAATCGGTAAGAATTGTACAATTTCACCATTCGCGACAATTGGTTCAGAGCCTCAAGATTTGGGCTACAAAGGTGAGCCTACAAAAGTTGTTATTGGTGATGAAACTATTATTAAAGAAAATGTTACTATTCATAGAGGTGCGGCTTGTGGTGACTGCACAACAAGAGTTGGTAACAAATGTTTGTTAATGGTAGGTTCTCACGTTGCTCATAACTGTGTATTAGAAGATCAAGTAATTTTGGCTAACTTAGTTACTTTAGGTGGTCATGTTCACGTTGGTTTTGGTGCATTTGTTGGTGGTATGAGTGTATTCCACCAAAATGTTAGAATTGGTTCAATGTCTATTGTTAGTGGTTTTTCTGCTGCAAGACAAGATGTTCTTCCATATTCTAAAGGTGATGGAAGACCTGCGGCTCCTGTTGGTATTAACGTAATTGCACTTAAACGTCGTGGAGTGCCTCTAGAAGTTAGAACTGCAGTGAATGCTGCATTCAAATTGTTAACTTCTTCTGAATACAATACAACTCAAGCAATTGAAAAAATCAAAGCTGAGATTGAAATGAACGAATATATTGAAAATATGATTGAATTTGTTCAAAGTTCAAAACGTGGTGTAATGCTTAAACGTCACAAATCAATGGGTGCTTCAATGGTGGAAGGGTAAATAACTTCTGATTTGTACACAGGTAACAATTATAATAAAGGCGATTTGGATTTCCAAATCGCCTTTTAATTTGTGGATAATTTTTAGAAATTATAGAGAATCTTGATAGATTTTTTTAACTACTTCTCTAGAATTTCCACTTGGTCCAATGTTGATTAAACCGTCAAGAGATGGGGTTGTGAAAGCTAATTCTGTTAATTTTTCAACATCATCAGCGCTAAATCCCATATCTGTTAATTTTTCTGGTACATCAACTGATTTTAACCAAGCATAAACACCATCTGCAGCCTTATCAGCTTCAGAAGCATCTCCTGATAATCCAGACACAATTGGAGCTAATATATCTGCTAAAGTTGCAGCTTTATCTTTGTAGATAGTTTTTACAACTGCAGGTAATAAAATAGCTAAACCTAAACCATGTGATAAATCAGGTTTTACAGCACTTAGAGGGTGTTCTAATGCGTGAGTATAATGTAATAATCCGTTATCAAAACTTACACCTGCCATCATAGCTGCGTAAGCCAAGAAGTATCTTGCTTCTAAATCTTCAGGATTTGCAAGTGCTTTTGGTAAGTATCTTGCAACTAATTCAATTACTTGTTTTGCTAACATAATTGAATATGGTGATGCAACTGCTGATGTTGCAGCTTCTACAACGTGGTTAACTGCATCAATTGATACATATCTTGTTTGTTTTGGTGATAATTTTGTCATCAATTGAGGATCATCAATTGCATACATTGGATAAATACAGTCGTAAGCGATTGCAGGTTTGAAATCTTTTTCTAAGTTTGTAACTACTGCAAATCTGTTTGTTTCAGTACCTGTTCCGTGAGTTAAGTTGATTGAAATAATTGGAACTGCTTTATCTGGAGTGAATGTAAATTCGTATAATTCTTCAGCTGTTTTGTCTGGGTATTCAAGAAGGATTGCAACAGATTTACCAGCATCTGTTGGAGATCCTCCGCCAATAGCTAAAACTGCTTTTGCCCCAAATTCTTTTGCTATTTTAACTGCATCATTTACGTGAACAGTTGTTGGGTTTGGGGTTACTTGGTCGTAATTTACGTAGCCAATAGAATTTTCTTTTAAAGCTTTTTCAACTACATCCCAAGCTCCAGTTGCCTTGTATGCGTTTTTACCAGACATTACAATAACTTTGTCAATTCCTTTTGATTTAATGTCTTTTGCAATGTCGTAAATTTTTTGGATTGCGCCAACACCAAAATAAACGTTGGTTCTTGTACGAATTTCACGTACTTCGTGGATGTTAATATCTTTTTCCCACATAAATATTCTCCTTTCTTTATAAACTCAACCATTAGATAAAAAAATTATATGAAGGTCAATCCATTTTTTCAAGTAAAATAATTAGCGTAAATAGATGATTTTTTAACAAATTTTACAAAAAAATATCTATCTATATAAAGCCAGTCATGTTTGTTTTATAATCCTTTTGAGAGGTTAGAATTGAAACATTCACGACTTACATTACTGATATTTATAGCGCTAATATTAGGTGTATTGTTTGGTCATTTTGCCCCGCATTTAGCGGTGAAGATGCGAGCATTCGCGTTAATCTTCTTGAGAATGGTCAAAATGATTATTGCACCATTACTTTTTGCGACTTTAGTTACAGGTATTGCTGGGCACGGTGATATTAAAAAACTGGGCAAAATTGGTGTGAAAACAATTATATATTTTGAAGTCGTTACAACTCTTGCGTTAATATTAGGTTTAACAATGGGGAATATTTTTAACCCAGGAAAAGGCTTTGTATCAGGTACAGTTGCAAACCCTGAGTTATTAAAAGAAGCTGGTTTGATGGCTGTTACAACTCCTCATACCTCTATTGCAGAAATGATTGTTAATGTATTTCCAACAAGTATTATTCAGGCAATGTCTGAAGGTAATTTGTTGCAAATAGTTGTATTTTCTATTTTTGTCGCATTAGCAATTTGTGCGGTTGGGAAAAAGGCACAGCCTGTTATGGATGTTTTAAATTCAGTTTCTCAAATTATGTTCAAGGTTACTGAATATGTTATGTATTTTGCACCATTGGGTATTTTTGGTGCAATTGCATCAACTGTTGGTATGAATGGTTTATCAATTCTTAAAAATTACGCCAAAATAATTTTCTCATTATATACAGCTCTTGCGTTATTTGTATTGTTGGTATTGTTTATTGCTTGTAAATATGCTCGAATTTCATTGAGAAATTTATTAAAAGCAATTCAAGAGCCTGCCATTCTTGCTTTTTCAACTGCAAGTTCTGAGGCAGCATTCCCTAAAGCTATGGAAATTATGCAAAAGTTTGGTGTTCCATCAAATATTGTGGGTTTTGTGATGCCTACAGGATACACTTTCAATTTGGATGGTAGTACGTTGTATTTAGCGATGGCTGTAATTTTTTCATCACAAATTTGTGGAATTAATTTAGATTTGAATCAGCAGATTTTTATTATGCTTGCTCTAATGCTTACAAGTAAAGGTATTGCAGGTGTGCCGAGAGTGTCATTGGTTGTTCTAGCTGGCACTTTGGCAAGTTTCAATATCCCCTTGATTGGGGTTGCGATATTGTTAGGTATAGATCAAATTTTGGATATGGGTAGAACAACTGTTAACTTAATTGGTAACTGTGTCGCAACTGTTGTTATTGCTCGTTGGGAAAAAGTTTTTGATTATGATAAAATGAAATTATTTATTGAAGAAATCGATGCAGAAAATTCTGAATGGGGTTTTGGTCGATTTAAGAAAAATTTATTGAGTGCACAAAAGGAAACAGAGGAATAATAGTATGACTGAAGGTACAAAAGTTGAATATAAAAATACTTTGAATTTGCCTCAAACTACATTGGCGATGAGAGCAAATGCTACTGTTAGAGAATTAGAAATCCAAAAATTTTGGGAAGAAAATAATATTTATGACAAAATTCTATCAAGTAAAGACAAATCAAATTCTTTCGTATTACACGATGGACCTCCTTACTTGAGTTCAGAAAAAATTCACGTTGGTACAGCGTTGAACAAAATTTTAAAAGATATTTTAGTAAAATATAAATCTCAAAAAGGTTTTTACACACCATTTGTTCCAGGTTATGATGGTCACGGTTTACCTATTGAAAATGCTGTTGTAAAAAATATTGAAGGCGGACGTCACGCAATTACAGAAGTTGAATTAAGAGCAAAATGTAGAGAATTTGCTCATAAGAACTTAATTGGACAAGAAAATGAGTTCAAACGTCTTGGTGTTTTAGGTAATTGGGAAAAACCTTACTTGTCAATTGATGGTGATTATGAAGCTGAACAAGTTAGAGTGTTTGGTGAAATGTATAAAAAAGGCTACATCGAAAAAGGTTTGAAGCCTGTTTATTGGTGTGCTTCTTGTGAAACAGCATTGGCAGAAGCTGAAGTAGAATACGCAGATCATACTTCAACTTCAATCTATGTAAGATTCAAGTTTGAAGATGAAGCTTTGGCTACAATCAATCATTTTGCACCAGTTGAGGGTAAAGATGTATATGCAATCATCTGGACAACAACTCCTTGGACAATTCCTTCAAATATGGCTATTTCTATGCATCCAAGATTTGAATATACATTCTTTGAATACAAAGGTGATGTATATGTAGCTGCTCAAGATTTGTTAGGCGCATTCTTAAAAGACGTTGAATGGAATGAAGCTGATATTAAAGTTATTGGTTCTTGTTCAGGTCAAGATTTGGAACTATTAAATACAAAACACCCATTATTAGATAGAAAATCACCTATTATTTTAGGGGAACACGTTACTCTAGATGCTGGTACAGGTTCAGTTCACACAGCTCCTGGTCACGGTTTAGAAGACTATGAAGTTGGTTGCAGATAT
Organism: bacterium; assembly: GCA_017472545.1. Classification (GTDB taxonomy): domain Bacteria; phylum Cyanobacteriota; class Vampirovibrionia; order Gastranaerophilales; family Gastranaerophilaceae; genus Zag111. The sequence continues at coordinate 9,891 of JAFUPZ010000087.1, forward strand.
AATATTGAAGTATTTTCACCACTTGATGGTCAAGGTATTTGGACTGAAAGTGTTAAAATTCCTGAATTAATTGGTGTTCCATATTACAAAGGTAACGGAATGGTTATCGAAATGCTTGAAAAATGTGGTGCATTATTAGCTCAACAAGATATTCAACACAGTTATCCACATTGTTGGAGATGTAAAAAACCTGTAATTTACAGAGCGACTCCTCAATGGTTTGTAAAAGTTGATAAATTTAGAGATAAAGCATTAGAAGCAATTCATGGTGTAAAATGGATTCCTGCAAGTGGAGAAAACAGAATTGGTAATATGGTTGAAAGCCGTACAGATTGGTGTATTTCTCGTCAAAGAGCTTGGGGTGTTCCAATTCCTATCTTCTATTGTGAAGATTGTGGAGAAGTTATTTGTTCAGATGAAACTATTGAAAATGTAGCAAAAATGTTTGAAAAAGAAACTTCTGATGCTTGGGTTAAATACTCTGCTGAAGAATTATTACCAGCAGGTTATGTATGTCCAAAATGTGGTAAATCTCACTTTAGAAAAGAAAAAGACATTATGGACGTATGGTTTGATTCTGGTGTTTCTTGGAGAGCAGTAGTTGATGCTAGAGCTGATGAATTGGGTCATACTCCTGTAGATATGTACCTTGAAGGTTCAGACCAACACAGAGGTTGGTTCCAATCTTCATTATTGACATCTATTGCAATTCAAGGTATTGCTCCATATAAACAAGTTCTTACTCACGGCTTTGTATTCGGAGAAGATGGTAGAAAAATGTCTAAATCTTTAGGTAACTATATCAGACCTGATGATATTATCAAAAATTATGGTGCTGATATACTAAGACTTTGGGCTGCTTCTGTTGATTATAGAAATGATATTAAAATCGGTAATAATATCATTGGTCAGTTAACTGAAATCTTTAAGAAAACAAGAAATACAGCAAGATTCTTGAGCGGTAACTTGTTTGATTTTGACCCTGCAGTTGATTATGTTCAATACGAAGATCTTAAAAATATCGATAAATTTGCATTACATAAATTGAACAAATTGGTGGGCGAAGTTACTGAAGCATTTGAACATTATGAATTCTACAAATATTTCCAATGCTTACAAAACTTTGCAGCTGTAGACTTAAGCTCATTCTATCTTGATATTGTAAAAGATAGACTATATACAGCTGGCAAAAAATCATTATCACGTCGCGCTTGTCAAACAGTTTTATATGAAAACTTGATGGCTTTAGTGAAAATGTTAGCACCTGTAATGCCTCACCAAGCTGAAGATATTTGGCAAAATATTCCAGAATGTCAGCGTGGTGGCTTGATGAGTATTCTCCTAGCTGATTGGCCTGTGGTTAATGCTAAATGGAATGCTCCAGAAATCGAAGCTGATTTTGGTAAAATTCTTAAATCAAGAGAAGTTGTTTCTCGCGCAATTGAGCCTTTAAGAGCTGATAAAAAAGTTGGTAGCTCATTAGAAGTTGCTGTATGGGTTAAAGCAGAAGATGATTCAGTTCTTCAAGCTAATGCTAAGGATTTAGCTGATATTTATATCGTATCTCAAGCTACATTATCTCAATCTGCGCCAGCTGATGTTCTAAATGAATATTCAGAAGATGGTTATACAGTTTGGGTAGGTAAAGCACAAGGCGAAAAATGCGTTCGTTGTTGGAAATACCGTTCACTAAATGAAGATGGTGTTTGCCAAGACTGTTTAGAAGCTATTAAGTAAGCTAAAATATAAGAGGTGGCGGGCATAATAAAATGTCCGCCATTTTTTTTGTAATACTTTGTAAAAAGCACATGACATTGGTTTATTTATGTAATACGATAATAAAAAGTAGGTTGGGTATACTTGCCCAACAATATTAATGGAGTATGATATGCCACCAGCAACAAATTCAAAAAGAAAAGTTGATGAAAACTTAATTCCACAAAATGTCGAAGCTGAAGAAGCTGTATTAGGGGCTATTTTGGTTAATCCTGAAACATTAGCAAAAGTTTCAGATTCATTGTTGCCTCAAAGTTTTTACAAGCCTGCGCACAGACATATTTACGAAGCTATGCTTCAGTTATTTAATAATAATGACAATATTGATATTGTTTCAGTTTCTGATGTATTAAGCTATAGTGGAAAGCTTGATGCCATTGGTGGTCGTGCTTACATTAATGATTTGGTTGAAAACACAATTACAACATCAAATATTTCTTATTATGCAAAAGTAATCCAAGAAAAAGCTGTAAAAAGAGCCTTGATAAACGCTGGTTCTGAAATTGTTAGCAAGGGTTACGATTTAGAACCAAGTGACAGATCTTTGGAGCAAGCTGAAAGATTGATTTTTGAAATTGGTTCAAGCAAAGCTACTGCAGATTTGAAACACGTAAAAGATTTGGTACTAGATACTTGGGATAGTATTGAATATCGTTATAACCATAAAGATGAATTATCTGGTTTAAGAACAGATTTTACGGAATTAGATGCGATGATGAATGGTTTGCACCGTTCAGACTTGATTATCTTGGCTGCCCGTCCTGCAATGGGTAAAACTGCATTTGCACTAAACATTGCGCAAAACGTAGCGATTAAAGAAAATGTTCCAGTTTGTATATTCTCGCTTGAAATGTCAGCGTCTCAGCTTGTACAACGTATGCTATGTTCATACGCTGAAGTTGATTCGCAAAGATTGAAAACTGGTAATATGTTGCAACAAGATTTGGAAAAATTGGCTGCTGCAATGAACGATTTTAGTCAAGCACCTATTTATATTGATGATACAAGTGGTTGTACGTTAACTGATATTCGTACAAAGTGTCGTCGTTTGAAAACTCAACAAAAAGATTTAGGTTTGATTGTAATCGACTATTTACAATTGATGGAAGGTGGCGGAAAGGATGACCGTTTACAACAGATTTCTGCTATTTCTAGAGGTTTGAAAATCTTGGCAAAAGAACTTGATGTACCTATTATTACATTATCTCAGTTATCTCGTGCAGTTGAAGGTCGTACAGATAA
>JAFUPZ010000088.1 GCA_017472545.1 bacterium
CAGCATATTCAAACGATGTATTTGCTCAAAATATCGACTTCAATAAACTTGCACAAGAAATGATGAACAATATGTATGCCCCTCAACAACAAATGCAACCTCAAACTCAGCCACAAATTTCAACTCTAATCCCTTAAATAATAATAAATACCCCTAATTAACAGGACTTTTGCAAAAAGTCCTGTTTTAATATTTGTTAACAATTAATCAATTTCACAAAACAAATAAACTTTATAATAATACGGGGAAAATATAGAAAATTAATAGGGGAAAACATGAGCATCTTAAGTTCTGCAATTAAAAGCGGTGTTGGCTATGGACGCCGTATTTTAAAGGTTACACCTGAATTTTTACTCGGTGATACCTCCGAAATTATCGGACGTGCAATGAAAAACCAAAAAGGTTCAATTTGGCAAAAGGGTAAAGCTGGTTTTAAAGCATTGGAAAATTACAACAATGCTCAAAAAGGATCATTTGCACGAAGAGTACTAAAAACACTTGGTGAAACTCCAGGTGCAGTTGCAAAAGGTTACAAAACTGCCTACGCAGCTGCTAAATCCGCAGGCAAAAGCGGTGTATGGGCTGGGGTAAAAGGTGCAGGAAAAGCTGTCGCAAAACGAATGCCACTTATTGGTGCAGCTTTAACAGTAGCAATTGAGACTCCTAATATTTATGGAGCATTCAAAGACGGCGGTTTTAAAGAAGGAATGAAAGAAGTCGGAGGAGCAGGAGTTGAACTTGGTTGTATGGCAGCCGGTGCCGCAATTGGTTCTTGCTTCGGTCCTGTCGGAACAATAGTCGGAGGTTTAGTTGGCGGTATTGCCGGAATGTTCGTCAGAGGCAAAAGTCATTCTGAGAAAAAAGCCGAACAAGAAGCACAACAGGCCCAAGCTGAAGTTGTCCAATATACTCCAGAAGATATTGAATTACTAAGAGCTTGCGGATTCTCTGATGAAGACATCTTAGCATTACAACAAGCTGGTTACCCTATGGAACAACTTGAAAAAGCTATTATGGAACAATTGGAACAAGATCAACTAAATCTACCACAAGTAGAGCCAACTCCACATTATGAGGGGGTAGATAATTCACAATACTATTACAATCAACAGCCATCACAAACTCAAGATAATGATCAACAATATCAATATGATCCAACAAAAGCATATCAGTACAACAATTTGTACCCTCAAAACTTAATGGGATTTAATAATCCATTCTCCTTATATGGAAACAATGGATATACTCCAAGTAGCTACTCTAATGACATAATGTATCAGTACTACTTCGGCAATATGGGACTATCTAATCCATATTCTCAAATAAATTATCCACAATTCCAATACTACGGTTAATATCCCCCTATTTAGATAAAAAAGAAGAGCCACCAAATTGGTGGCTCTTCTTTCTCTGTTTTCTAAACTCCACAAACGTGAAAATCACGTTCTGCAACTGATGTAGAACATTCTAATAGTTGAGTCAATAATCTTTCGATTAAGCGTTCAACAGTTTTCACCTCAGTCTTTAATTCCGCAATGCTTTCTTCTCTAGAATCTTTTAATGCACTCTCAAAAACTTCGTCTTGATACATAAATTATACTCCTATTTGTCTTAACAAATTACTTATCGGCAAAATTTATCTAAATCTTTAACAAACTTAAATTTTTTGTTACAAAATTTCATTTTTAGTAGAGGTTTGGAAAATTTTAAAGTAAAATGTTACCATGTTTGTAAAGGGAAGTACTAATGTTAAAAGGTTTTGAAATGACAAGCTACGACTACTATTCAAATAGACGAGATATGGAAATAATCTCTAAAATTGTAGACAGCTTAAAACAGATTTTGGAAGAAGATAAAAAACAAGAACAACCTTTATTTTTAAAAATATCAGATAACTTGATTTTGAATATTGCAAGAAAAGTTGTTCAAGAGAAAAAACGCACATTCTTAATTGGGATTACAGGAGAAAGTGCTTCTGGGAAAACTGTTTTTGTTGATAATACAATAAAAGCTTGTGTAAAAGACAAAACCGAAGGTATCTATACAGTAATTCGATGTGACGATTACTATAAAGATACATCTAAAGAACTTCAAGAAGCTGGAAGCTACGAAGCACTATTCAAAACAGGATTTAGCTTTGACACTCCAGACGCTATAGACCTTAATCTTATGCAAAACCATTTAGTTGCATTAAAAGAAGGACTAACTATCAGATCTCCTCACTACAATTTTGTAACTTGTGAATCTGACCCTAATGGAGAAGAGAAAAAACCTGCAAAAGTTATCCTAACTGAGGGTCTATACGTTCTAAATGAAGGCGTAAGAGATATTATGGACGTTAAAGTCTATGTATTTACTCCTCTTGAAGTTATTAAAGAACGTTGGTACAAAAGAGCCGCTGAACGTGGTAAAACTGGCGAAGCTGCTGATTTACAATTCGCTGATGTGAATAAAACAGCACAACAATATATCCGCCCAGCTTACCAAATTTCAGATGCAGTAATAAACGGACTAGTAAGCCAAGAATATATCCAAGAAATTACAGATAAAATATTCCAAGCTCTAAAAAATATTGAATATTAATAAATTTTGACATAGAACCAAGGCGGCAACGCGAATGCGTTGCCGCCTTTTACCTACAAACTACAGGAGTCTTAGTCAAAAGTTCTTTGGCAATTATTGCAATTATGTCTGTTTGGGTACTGTTTGTAGTAATAAGTTTGAATAGGGGCAGCACAACCAGTCACACAACCACGTTTGATTTTTACACCATGTAACTTTTCACATTTTGTAAGTCTTGGTTTCTTACATTTTTCTACTTTCTGGCAACCACAAGCAACATTATCATTGCGCCCAAAATTTGTAAACGGATTTAAACTACCTAAACCATTGTAAGTCCACGCAAAAGCCTGTGTTGGAATAGCTAAAAAAGCAAATAAACCTAATGTCGTCAATATTTTTTTCATACTTATCTCCTTATTATTTAACTGGGTAACAACATCGACTACATTATCAGTTTATAAGTTTTAAAAGTTTTTCCCATAGACATAAGAACAATGCTTATTAGAATTTTGGAGTAAATCTTTTTATCAATTTTTCACAAGAAAAAATCCGACTCAGGAATTCCCGAATCGGATTTTTCAAATTATCTTTTAAAGAAGACTACTTAACGATGCTTGCATCATCAAGTAAGATAACTTGGATTTCTTCGCCTTGTTTAGCGTTGTAGTTCAAACCAGGAGTTACAAGACCTGTGATTAAACCAAGACCAGCACCAACAGGAGTACCGATAGCAACACCAGTACCTACTTTGTCTGGATCAGGAATGAATGAGAAACCTACACCAGCACCAGTACCAACAGCTGCACCACCTACTGTGTAAAGAGCGATTTTACCAGCTGTCATCCAAGGACCTTCTTTTAATTCATAGTTTTTGTAGAATGGTTTAGCATTCAAATCAACTGTTTTACCGCAAGGAGTAACAACTTTTGTGATTTGAGCATAAACTCTAGCGTTTTTGTTGAA
>JAFUPZ010000089.1 GCA_017472545.1 bacterium
AATGGAAAATCAATATCAAAACTGGTCAAAAATCTATCAAACTATGGGAAACTGTTGGAAAGAAAAATTAAATAACTTTGCAGAAGTTCCTTTATTTTTAGATTCCACAATGTCGCGTTCTATACAAATGGCAGATTTAATTGCATTTTCCATATTTCGAAAATTTGAATATGATGACGATACTTATTTTTCAATTATCCAAGATTGCTTTGATAAAGAAAAAACTCAACAACATGGATTATATGTTGGATAAAATTTTCTTACTTTTTCTGGTTCCATAAAAAAAATGCCCACTTTAGCAAACTACCAAAGTGGGCAAGCGGTAAAATTAATTTATTTTGAATTTATAGAAAATATGCAAATATTTTCTGATTTCACAATCTAGTTTTTGAATTTTATTCACCCATTAATTACTAAATGTAAATTAAGGTTTACTCAGTCCATATTTGACCTTCTTTTCTTTCATTAACTGCTTTATTAATTTCATCTCTTTTTTTAGAAATAAATAATTTTTCTGTTAATAAAACAATAAAAAACAGTAAAATTATCAAAATAACATTAAAACAACAATTAGAAAACAAAGAAATATTAATAATAAAAGAATCTATACAAGGAATAGATAAAATAAGACCGACAATAACATAAATCAACCCAATGGTAATTTTAACTTTAGTTTTTAACATTTTTATAATTTTTTCTTTTCTATAAGAATCTGACACATTAATAACAGAGTCATTAGAAATATCAGAAAATTTTTGAAAAATAATAGCCCAAACTAAAAAAATATTACCAACAATTTGAAAAAAAATAGATGTCATATGGCCTCTTATTTAAAATTTAATAAGGTGGCGATTGCTCACCACCTTATTATACAATTAGAATGTATACAAACTAATTAGTATACAGTTGCTACACAAGTACAACCATCAGCTGTAGCTGTAACTGTGATAACACCTTTTGTGCCAGCTACGATATCAGCAAAATCGATGTTATTTGTAGCATCAAAGTTTAATTTATGGCTTAAATTATCACTAATGAAAGAACCATACAGAGTAAAAAGGGCAACCATGAATCCTGCAAGGAAAATTGAACGTTGCCATAAATGTTGTAATTCAAAATCACGACAATGAAAAAGTTCAGCATAAAGATCTTTTGTGGTAAATTTATCGTTATCTTTACATGGACATTTATCACACTTATTACACATATACATATTCTCCTTGCACTTTCTCTCCCAGTCAAAAATGCCCACTTTAGCAAACTACCAAAGTGGGCAAGCGGTAAAATTAATTTATTTCAAAGGAAAACTGAAATTAAGTCTTCTTAGAAATACAATATTTATAGTTACTGATTATAGTTTGGTATGAACTATAATCAGTAATTAGTTAAGTTATTACTTAACTACTTTTGCTGACACTGTTGTACCTTCTACTTTTAGAACTACAGTTGAAGTTACTCCACCAATATCAACAAATTTTAAATTTCCACCAATTGACAAGTTATGAAATTTACCATCAGCTGGAACTTCTCCACCATATTGAATTTCCCAAGTTGCACCATCTCCGGCTGCATTTGCTATAGTTAAACAACATTCATAAGAATCTAAAGCAGGTAATTCAAATTTAGTTGAATATCCATCAGTTGTTACAGAATATGCAGGAAGTTTAAATGCACTACCTCCGTTAACTTCTGAAGTCCAGTTATGAACCCAATCAGGATCTTTTATTCCATAAGGAACAGAATCATCATAAACTGTAGGACATCCCATGAAAGAAAATGCTACAAAAGCAACTAATAAACTAAAAATAATTTTTTTCATTTCTATTCACTCCTTACCTTAGATATCCCAGCGGAGAGCTACACGGAATGCACCTGCACCAGCGTAGTCGCCTGCACCGTCACCAAGTGTATATCCGTCATAGTTGATGTTATCTTGACCATCACCAAATCCTTTGTAAGGATCCATGTTCCATACAAATTGTGTGTATAGAATTGGTTTTTGTGGGATGTTAAGTTTCATATTTGCACCAAGGAAGAAACCAACTTCTTTACCTTCGTATGTTTTTGCTTCATCTTTAGCAGTTCTTACACCAAGACCTGCTTGTGCATTGATTCCTGCTGGTAATCCTAATTCAAAAATTCCTGTAATAAAATCTGCGTCAGCATCTGCTGGATCATATCCAAGAACTAAAGCAAGACCATTAGCAACAAGAGGTGTTGAAACTTTAAGACCGATATCACCAATTGAGAATGAATCTGTTTCTTCTGGTTGTTCTGTTTTGAATGTAGCATTTGCATAAGCATCAAATTTAACTACATCAAAGTCATATCCACCAAAAAGTTTTGCACCAAATTCAATTACTTCTTTTGTTGATTTATCAGCATCTACAAATGTTGTTTGCATATAAGGATTGATACCTACATTACCGTAATTCAATTTGTAGTTGAAGTCTAACCAAACTTTCATTGTGTTTTTGTCACCAAGTTGATCTGCAACATGGTTATGACCATCACCATTTTCAACATACATAAGATTTGCTTGTACACCACGTGCTCTAAATCCTAAAGTTGTATCAACATAGTCATCTGAATATACAAGTTGAACATTTGTAGCAAAATTATCGATGAAATCAGCATCAGCGTCTGTTTCTGCTACATCAGAAGAACCAGGTGTATATTTTTGTTTAGCTCCAGAAGGTAACTTTTTCTGCCCCCATGCGTTGATTAAAGCATTTGCTTTTGCTGTTACAGGACCAAACTTTCCTTGATATCCAAAGATAAAATCTGCTTCGTAAATTTCATCAAAAATTGTATCGAATGTATATCCGTAAGCACCGTTGTATTGGATATCGATATATTGACCAGCAAATTCTGCTGTTGCATAAGCATACATACCATATTGGTTACCTGCTCTGTCTGCTGTACGGTTAGGACCAATAACTGCTTTGATTTTTGCTCCAAGTACATCATTTGTCCATTCTGAGAATGCATTTCCTGTTGAAATTTGTGAATATCCACCAACTGCTGAATATCCTGCTTCCCAATCTTGATCTACAGTATTCCAAGATACGTTTGTATGTGATGGAAGTTTTGCATATTTGTAACCTGTTTTGTATGCAACCCAGTCATTTTCAAATCCTGCTACAAAGTGTCCAAGATATGTCCAACCTGTTGCTCCAACAGCATTATCAGGAGTTGAACTTTTTTGCCCTCCTAACCAATAGAAAGGATCAAAAATCATATCTGTTAAGAAATTTTTGAATCCATCACCAAATGCCAAAGCAGGGTTTTCAGCTTTTTTACCAGCTGTAAATCCACCTTCTTTGTAAAGGTTTTCAAATCCATCATTTTCAGCAACAGCAATTTCAAAGAATACTGGCATATTAGGAACAGCGTTTCCTGATGCTTTCCAGTATGATCTGATTCCAATTCCAGCAGAATCTAATCCTGTATCATCTGTTAAAACACCGTTAGCATCTTTGCTTTCTACTGTATCAAATTTTGTTTGGAATCCAAGCATAGACCATGTCATAAACTTAAGTCCAGAATCTCCACCACCTGCTTGTGCCATAAGAGCAGCAGCTCCTGCAGCGTCACCTGAAGCAGCGAGTTCTGCTGCTTTTTGTTTTGCAAGTACTTTTGAAACTTCGATTAATCCGTTGTTTCCACCGAAACCGTCATCAATTTTGTCTGGTG
>JAFUPZ010000090.1 GCA_017472545.1 bacterium
AACATGGATCCTTACAAAGGATTTGGTGATGGTCAAGACAACATCAATTATGACGGATACACAATTGATTCAGGTGTAGGTAACTACGCTGGAGCAGGAGCATTCCGTGTAGCTCTTCGATGGGATATCTAAGATAAGGAGTGAAAAGAGATGAAAAAAATTATTTTTGCAGCACTTTCAGTGTTGATGATGTTAAGTCTAGTAGGATGTGGTGAACACCTTGTAGACTTCAAAGTAATTGATTTAAGTGGTGGTGCAGTACCTGGTTACTGGGCAATTCCTGCTAACTGGGATCCTACAACACCATTTACAAGTGTTGATAAAGACAACAATACTTATACTTTTGAATTTACTGTTAAAGATGATTTAGCAGCAGGTGCAGAAGTTGGATTCAAAATTCTTACAAAGAATGGCGAATGGAACGTTGATGGATACACAGAATTTAATGTAGATGTAGACGGAGCAAGTGTTGATGTACCACTTAAACTTGCAGCAGATATGGGTGGAGCAGGAAACGCTTTTGTTAAAGGTTGTGAAGCTGGAAAAACATACAAAATGACTATTGTATGTAACACAGATTCTTCAGCAACTGTAAAAGTTGAAAGCATGGCTGACCCTGTTTATCCAGTGCCATATGTATTAAGTGGTATGTTTATTCATGGTGGAATGTTTGATGCATCCTGGAGGGCTGTTCTTGACGGAGCATTATTAGAATTTGAAACATCTATTACAGATGGTGTTGTAGTTTACAAGAAAGATTTTACTGCTTCTAGTGATGATGAAAATTTTAAAATTGCTTCTGCTGACTGGAATAATGGTTGGGCTGGAACAAAATTTACTCTAGATGCAGCAGATTATGTTGAATTTAAAGAACAACGTGTAGATGGAAAAGCTACTGTTATTGCAACAGGAGAACCTGTTCTTGAAAATGGTAAAGAAAAAGGCGATACAAATAATGCTGTATTAAAGGGAACAAAAGCAGGTAAAACTTATCGTCTTTACATCAAAACAACTCCAGATAAAAAGGTATTTGCAAAAGTTGTTACTTTAACTCCGGTTACTGTTTCTGGTGCAACTGTAACAGCTACTGGATTACCTGAAGCATTAAATGGTAAAACACTTTACTTTACAGGTGATTTTAATGATTGGAAAACCCCAGGAGCAGATGGTTCAATTTCAGCAGCTGTTTCTAATGGTGAAATTACTATTACCCTTCCTGATTTTTCAAAAGATTTTGAAGGTTCAGAACCACAAGAATTTGCTGTAGCAGGTAAGTTTGCATCTGGTGATGGTAGTAACTGGGCTAGACCTGAAATCGGTGTAAAAGAAGGAAATATCGAGTTCACAGTTACAGCAGGAAAGAAAGCATTAATAGGTACATTCGTTGAAAAGACACCACATAAAGATGGTGGGGATATTTACGTTTGTAACTGGGTTGTTGAATAATATATAATCATCTAACCTAAAACAGTTGGCGAGAAATCGCCAGCTGTAAAAAACTTATATTTTTTGGAAAAACATTTTATGTTTCCTTAAAATAAATTAATTTTACCGCTTGCCCACTTTGGTAGTTTGCTAAAGTGGGCATTTTTTTATTGAACCAGAAAAAGTAAGAAAATTTTATCCAACATATAATCCATGTTGTTGAGTTTTTTCTTTATCAAAGCAATCTTGGATAATTGAAAAATAAGTATCGTCATCATATTCAAATTTTCGAAATATGGAAAATGCTATTAAATCTGCCATTTGTATAGAACGCGACATTGTGGAATCTAAAAATAAAGGAACTTCTGCAAAGTTATTTAATTTTTCTTTCCAACAGTTTCCCATAGTTTGATAGATTTTTGACCAGTTTTGATATTGATTTTCCATT
>JAFUPZ010000091.1 GCA_017472545.1 bacterium
TTAGTATTAATTTGGGCTACATTTACCCCTTGCATTTTGCGAAATCCTAAAAATATTTCTTCTTCTAATTGTTCTTGAGGATTTACAAGATGAGAGTCTTTGTGAGTTAATGGATCATTTAGATATTCTTCAATTGTTTCAACATTTCCATAGCGAACGCCATTTACATACCCATGTGCACCAACCCCAAAACCGTAATATTCGTCATTATTCCAGTAGGTTAAATTATGGCGGGAATTGAAGCCTTTTTTAGAGAAATTACTCACCTCATAATGCTCAAACTTCAAATCTTTCATAGTTTGAATTGCACCTAAATACATATCAGCTTGTTCATCATCATCTGGTAAATTAGCAGGCATATTGTCATAAAAATAACAACCCTCTTCGATTTTCAAACCATACAATGAGATGTGCTGAACACCTAAAGCAACTGCCATTTTTAAATCTTTTAAAAAGCTCTCAATAGTCTGATTTGGCAAACCATAAATAAAATCCAAACTAATATTATCAAACCCTACATCTTGAGCTACTTTCACTGCATCAATAACTTGGCCTGCGTTATGACGACGATTTATTTGTTTTAAAAGCACATCATCAAATGTCTGACAACCTAGACTTATGCGATTTATCCCTAAATCGTATAACGCTCTTAAGTAGCCATAATTTACCCCCTCAGGATTTAATTCTGTTGTGATTTCGGTATTAGAATTAGTTTTTAATTTTCTCAAAACCTGTGCAAAATCTGTATATTCTAAAACTGACGGAGTTCCACCACCAAAATAGAGTGTATTTAAAACTTCACCTTGGTAATTAAACTCGATTTCTTTCAAAAGTGCTTTAATATAATCTTTTTTCAAATCTAATTTGTTAAAAGACACAAAAGAACAATAATGACATTTTGACTTGCAAAATGGAATATGAATATACGCACTTTTTACCATAGGGAAATTATACAACAAAATCCAAATATGTAGGTCAGGCATTACCTGACACAACATTATAAATATTTTTGTGATAACATCTAGGTATGGATATCACATCAAAAAGTAACGTTACACTAGAATTTGATAAGGTAAAAGAAGAACTTTCTAAGTTCGCCAAATTTGAACAAAGTAAAACTCTTTGTTTGCGTGCTTTGCCGTACGATAATGCTAAAAAAATTCAACAACAAATCAGACTTACTTACGAAGCAAAAAGAATTCTAGACCACGCAAAAGATACTCCAACTGAATTCATTGCAGACGTTTCAAAAATCAGAAACAATTCTGCTGTGTCATACCTAATGGAAGAAGAATTAATTGATATTGCAAAAACAATGAAATCTTCGCGTCTTTTAAAACGTTTTATCCTAGACAATTCTGATGAGGATTATCTATTAAAAAATCTAGCAGAACGCCTTGTTACTGATAAAGAACTTGAAGATAAAATCTTTGAAACCTTTGATGAAAGTCTAAAAATTCGCCAAAACGCAACACCAGAATTAAAAGGATTATATTCATCATTACGAGATACTGAGCAAAATATTCGTGATCAGATTTCATCATTATTAAACAACTCAAGTTTCACAAAATACTTACAAGATAATATTTACACTCAACGTGATGATAGAATTGTTTTCCAAGTAATGGCCTCAAACAAAACAAAAGTTCCAGGGATTATTCACGATGTATCATCTTCAGCAAAAACTTTCTACATCGAACCTGCTCAACTTGTGCCATTAAACAACAAAATCAGAGAAGTTAAATCAAAAATTCACGCAGAATGCATAAGAATTTTGGTAGGTTTAACCAACCTTGTAAAAGAACATATGCTAGAGCTTGTAGAATGCGAAAGAATTATGGCAGAAATCGATTTTCATTTTGCAAAAGCCAGATATGCCGTAAAAATTCGCGCAACAGAACCAAAATTGACAGATGATAAAACAATATATTTTGAAAATATGAAACACCCTCTTTTGATGCTTGTTACAGAAGATGTTGTTTCAAATAACTTTGAAATCGGAAAAGATTATAAATCAGTAATTATCACAGGTTCAAACACAGGCGGAAAAACAGTTACCCTAAAAACCATCGGCTTATTTATCCTTATGGCAAAAGCTGGGATGTTTTTACCTTGCACACATGCAAAAGTTTACCCATTTAAGAATGTGTTTGCAGATATTGGGGATTCTCAAAGCATTTTGCAAAGTTTATCAACATTCTCATCCCACATGACAAATATAATCGAAATCCTAAAACAAAGCAGTGAAGAAAGTTTTGTATTATTAGATGAAATTTGCGCAGGAACTGACCCTGTTGAAGGTGCAGTTTTAGCTCAAGGGATTTTAGAAAAACTTGCACAAAAACAAGTTACCAGTGTTATCACAACGCACTACGGAGAATTAAAAGCATTAGAATACACAAACAATTTCTTCAAAAATGCCTCCGTTGAATTTAACACAGAAACCCTAAAACCAACCTACAAACTTTTAATTGGTATTCCTGGTTTAAGTAATGCAATTTCCATTGCGTCAAACTTGGGACTGGATAAAGACATTGTAGAAAAGGTTAAAACAACTCTTGTAACCCAAAAAGATCCAACAGTTGCAGTTGTTGAAAAATTACAAGAAACACACCAAGAATTATCTAAAAACCTTGAACAAGCACAAGAAATCAAAGAAGAATCTTTAGAAATCAAAAAAGAATATGAAGAAAACTTGAATCAAGTTAAAAAAGATAAAAAGAAAACAATTAAAAATATTAAAAATAAATTTGATATGGAAATGCTTGAAGCTCGTGGCGAAATCAAACAAATTCTAGACGAACTTCGCAAAGAAAAATCCGAAAAAATTGCACGCCGTGCGTACGCTCGCCTTGCAAAACTTGAAGATGACTTTAGAGATGAGCTTGACAAAGTTACAGATAAAAACAAATACCTAGAAATCGATTGGGATAAAGTTGTCATTGGTGACACCGTAATGATTAAAGAACTTCATCAAAAAGTTACAATCCTTTCACTTCCTGACAAAAACAAACGTCTATTTGTTGATATGGGTGCTATGAAGATGAAAGTTAAAAAAGATGAGCTTGCGGTCCTTGATGAAAATTACAAAGAACCTAACAAAGTTAAAATCCCAGGAACTTCGTTTAACAAATTTGAACTTAAACGCTATGAAATGTCCCAAACTTTGGACCTTAGAGGATATAGAGTAGAAGAAGCATTAGATGAAGTAGAAGCTTATTTAGACAAAGCAAGTTTAGCAAACCTTACACCTGTTTATATTATTCATGGACACGGAACAGGTGCGTTAAAGCAATCCGTTAGAGATTTCTTATCGACCTCACCATACGTTGCCAAATTCCGACCTGGAGAAGACTCCGAAGGTGGCGACGGTGTAAGCGTTGTTGATATAAACTAAAAATATGCTATTATACATAATATAAATAAGAATAGGAGTGAGTTATGAATATAAGTGAACTAAGAGAAAGTAATGAACTTGTAAATCTTTTCTGTACTTTAGCAGAAATTCCATCACCTTCATTACAAGAAGAAAAAGTTATTGAATGGATTTGCAATTACTGTAAAGAAAATAATTTGCAATGTGAAACAGACGAATACAAAAACGTATATATAAAAGTTCCTGCAACAGATACAACAAAAGAGCCTGTATTATTATCTGCACACATGGATGTAATCGGAGATGATTCTCCAATTATTGCAGAATTAGACGGAGATTTAATCAAAGCTAACAACAGAACACTAGGTGCTGACGATAAAGCAGGTGTTGCTAATGCATTATTCTTTGCAAAAGAATTAAACAAAAGAACAGACCTTGCTCATGGTGGATTAGAAATATTATTTACACGCGACGAAGAAAGCGGAATGTCTGGCATCAAACACGCAGATTTTAACAGAATCTCATCTAAATACGTTCTTGTATTAGATAGCGATTCACTTGGACAATGTATGGTTGCTGGCGCAAGCTATGTTATGGCAGATCTAAAAGTTAACGCTCCAAAAGGTGGACACTCAGGTAACGATATTGGAGATAAAACAAGAGAAAATGCTGCAAAACTTATTGCTGATATTATTGCAGAAATGCCTCAAGGCGTTTTCTATAGTGACGAAACAACACATCAAGTTGTAACTTCATGTAACCTTGGCGGTATTTGCGCAGGAGATGTTAATGTAACAAACGTTATTAATACTGATGCTCACGCAACATATTCAATCAGAAGTTCTCGCAAAGATAAAGAAAATGAACTTATTCAAACAATGCAAGATGTTGTTGATTCATTTAACAAAGCTCACGAACAAACAGCAAAAGCAACAATCACTTTTACAGAGAAAATGCCTATGTTTGAGAAAAATGATGATGAATATCTACCAATTTTATTTGAAACAGTAGCTAGAAAAGTTGGATTAGAACCTGAAATTTCAACTTTCCATGCCGGCGCAGAAACTCATATTTACGCAAACAAAACCAATGCAAAAGGTGAAAAATTCTCACCATATTTATTAGGGCTTGCTACAGTTTGCAATATGCACTCTGCAAGAGAATATGTTGATTACAAATCAATGCTAAAAGGACAAGAAATCCTACAAGAATTGTTCCTTGCATACAACAAATAGTAATTTAAAACAACACAAAAAAGACCTTGAATAATCAAGGTCTTTTTTATTGTTCAGGCTCTTCCAATATCTTTTGATATTTATCAAGCTGTTTTAATATATCATCAACATAAGGCTCATTATGTATATCTGTTGGAATTCCATAATCTTTTGACTGCTGTACCGCATTCATATCCGCCTTAGCTTGAACAGCTATTTTTAAAATCTCAGGCATGTTTAATGCTGTCGGATTTGCACTAGATAAATTTTTGTAATACGAATCTTCATAATCTTTATTTAAACGAAGCTTCCAATTGTTAATATTGTATGAACCTCCAATATTATAGGTTTTATTTATACCAAAGAAATCATCAAAAGAAATCTGAATTTTTTTACAAGTTAAAAACAATTCCGCAAATTTTGCTTTTACCCTTTCTCTAGGATCAGAATCAATCTTCTGACAGAATTTATCCCTATAATAAGCACGACTTGGCTTTGAATTTAAAAATCCTGCAAGATAGAAAATATCCCACGCATGATGAGATTTTACCCAATCTTTCTTAATCATTTCTAGCGCTGGCGGAGAATCATGTGAACCCACTAACCCCCAATCATCCGGATCTTGAGACTCTTCAGCTCGCATATATTCAAGTTGAGTTATTCCTGGAAGTTTATTCTTCTCTCTGTAAATTTGATTGAAAGTGCGTGTATCGGTGCATAAATCTTCCCAAACAGGATAATTTTTATCAATACCATGCTCTTCCAAAGTTGGAATAATAATTTCATTCAAAATACGTTTGTAATTTCCATTTGGATCAATATCTGAAATATAAGAAATATTTCCGCCTCTAAATCTATCTTTATCTATTATCCCATCAACAACATGTACCGAATTTTTATCATAAATATAAGGATCAACTAACCCTAAAGCATGGTCAATTCTTACATTATCAAAATCTTCTAACGCAGATTCCATTTTTCGTTTTAACAGTTTACCAGCTGGACCTAATGAGCCATCATCATTAAATAGTTTATTTGGATCCAACACAGGAATATCCCAATCTTGAGGACCATTATTTTTACCACCATAAGGACAACCCATTCTGTAATCTTTTAAAAATACATCCTGATTAGCCCATTCATCTGCTTTTGAAAAACCTACAAGCAAATCACTTATATATTTAAAACCAATAGATTTGCGATATTTAGTATTTTCCTTAATTTGTTTATCGAGCAAAAATTGTCCAAAAATATAAGTATCAAAATCCTCTCTTGATCTATGGATAACTTTTTTATATCGTTCAATCCCCTCTTTATTACCATCTTTGATATAAAGTGGTAAATACGTATCTAGCTGATCCCACGTTTCAAACTTATTTGTTCCATACATTTTTGATAAAACATCAAACAAAGCTTCCTTGTATATTATAGAACCTTTTTTATCCTTAAACTCCTTAAATTCTTTGTGCAATTCAAGAGCACCATCCTTAGCAAAACTAGCTTTTTCAAGGAAATTTTTGTATGCCTTTTTTATACAATATTCATAATTTGCAAAAGCATCAGGGAACTTTGAATAAGAGTAATTTCTATTTTCAACAGAAGCGTCTTCAAAAACAGAATTAATATCATCTTCTGTCAAAATTTTCGCATATTTATCCGTTGTTAATTCGTGTAAATCTAAAAATAAATAGTTTCTTGTAGAAACCGTAGATTTATATGGCGAAATATTCTGAGCATCACGAATAACACCAACTGGACCTAGTTGATTTGAATTAAAACCATGTAACATTTCAAATGGTAATAATTTTGCAGCAACTCTTCCATAAGGTGAACCTACACCAAGATCTTTTTGGGATTCTGGGTAACATGTTCCATGCAAAATCATTGCAACTTCTTCTGTCCCAAGATAATCAAAAGCTGGTTGCAGTGCATTTTGACGATAATCCCTCTCCTCTTCAGGTCTTAAGCGCCTCTGGAAATTTGGGTTATGTTGGTGTATTGATGTAATCTTTGAGACCTGCATTCCCTAAACATTCTCCATAATATACTTTAGATATCTTAATTTAAAATACCAAAATAATAAAATTTGCGCCAATATTTTATTACAAATGTAAACATTTTCCCTGAAAACTTCACATTATTGGGGTTTTATTATAATATAAGTGTGAGTTGGAATTTATTAGTAAGACAAGATATGATATAGGGGTAGAGGTGTTTTTATGAAATATGAAAACGTTTTCAAATTACTAGAAGAAATTACCATTAAAAACAACGAAACTGTTGCTTTGGGTATGAAATCAAAATGGGGCTGGAATGAGTTCACATATAAAGGCTTAGGTCTTTTATCAAGAAGACTTGCAAGCTACATCATGAACGACTTAGACATCCCAAAAGGCGAAAAACTTGCAATCCTTTCTGAATCTAAACCAGAATATGGTGCTTGTGTATTCGGTTCAGTGCTAGCAGGTTTGACAACAGTTCCTCTAGATAACAAATTAACTATCTATGAACTTGAATCAATCTTATCAAACTGTGAACCTATTGTTCTTATGTGCTCACTTGCTAATATTGTAAGAGCAAAAGAATTACAAGCAAAAGTTCCATCTATTAAACACATTATTTTAATGGATACTAAAACAGAAGATGAAGATATTGTAAGCGTTTACACAATTCCTGAAGTTTACAATGCAAAATGGAGAAGAAGACCATTAAGCGCAAGCGCATTTATTATTTACACTTCAGGCACAACAGGAAATCCAAAAGGGGTTGAA
>JAFUPZ010000092.1 GCA_017472545.1 bacterium
ACAAGCTGAATACGAAGAAAAAATGGCAAATTTAAAAGGTGAAAACGTAGACATAAATTTCGGTTCACAAATTCGTTCTTACGTATTTCACCCTTACAAAATGGTTAAAGATCACCGTACAGGATATGAAGTTGGCAATGTCGATGCCGTTATGGACGGAGATTTAGACGGTTTTGTCGAAAGCTATCTTAGACAGAATCGATAAACCTTTTACTTAGTATTCAATAAATAACGTTCAACAGACCCATTACCTGCAACAACTTTATTAGAATACATCCAAAGCTCAAACTGATCTTGTAATCTTTTCGAATCTTTTGAAGTATTCATTCTATTTGGAGATTTTGCAAACCCATTTGTATCAATCACTAATCTTGCACAAGCAGTCTCTTTGCCATAATAAGCAATATCTGCAGGAGCCATATTACATTTGTTTTTTAATTTTTCGAACTTAATCTCAGTTCCATCCGCAAGTTTTATACCATCTTCTATATCGGTATAATTTACACGTGATTGAACTGATTTTGCCCAAACTTCATCCACGTCTGAATAATATCTATCAGTTATAGCATATTCCATCATAAAAGCTTGCTGGAACGTACTATAAGTTTTCTTTAGAACAGCTTTATTTTTAGCTTTTTCAGTATTTGTAACAAGAGATGGTAAAGTCATTGCAGCAACAACACCAATTATCGGCAAGATAAAAAATCCACTAACAGCAAGAATAATTAATATTAATGCCCAAGTTGGAAAACTATCTTTTTTCAACTTTTTACCACAAGCTGGACAAATTACTGCATTATCTTCTGATTCAACACCACAAAAACGACATTTCATAATAATAACCTCCAAATGTTTACCAGATAAATATAACATAATTTTGTCAAAACACCTAATCATGTTATAATAATTTTGAATATTATACGAAGGGAATTAAATATGGCAGAGAGAAAGAAAAAAACTGTTGAAGTTACAAGAAAAGATATTGCAAAGCACTACATTGCAACTATTGTGCTATACATAATTATTTTATTTGGAGTAATGCTTTGTCCTGTATACTATAAAAATATCACTAATGAAAAAATAGATTACTCAGTAATCCTAGCATTTTTCTTGGCTGGTTATGCACTAATCGCACCAATTGCATATTCTATATTTAGACCAAAATCAATCCTAGAATCTCGAAGCTTAACTATATTGGGATATTTCAAAAGACAATTTATGCGCGGCTTGCCATTACAAGCTTATCTTAATAACATAGCTCCAACAGAAAAAGAAAAACAAGCTTTAATGATTCTATTTATTCAAACATTTTTCGCAACACTTTATGCCCATATGCTTTGCGAAACATATATCCCTTCATTACAATATAACCTAGATTTTATAGGGGTAATGGCTAACCAAGCGATTTCGGATATTTCTTCAATGGGATTATTAAAAGGACTTTCTCAATTCATAATAGATACTGGTGACATTTGGGTAAGATTAACATTTACAATTACAACATTTGTATTCTTGATAAGTTATCTATCAGATTCAACTTTCACAAGAAACAAAATCAAATCTGTTGACACATCACCACTTGGTGTAATCTCTTGCTTATGTTGCTATTATCCAGTTTCAATATTAACATACAGCTTTATTAAAGTAACAGAAGATTCACTTCTTCCAGTTAGCAATGCTGCATTACTAACTGTACTAAATTTGATTATAATAGTTGCAAACTTAGGTAGCCTAATAGCAATCCTAAGATTAGGAACAAAAGCTGGTAACTTAACTAACCGCGGAATCGTAACAGGATTCCCATATAATATTGTTAGACACCCTGATTATTCTATGCAAATACTATTTATAATTGCGACATCTATACCATTGTATATTGGAAGAAACTTCTCACCATTTGAAATGTTTATGATGACATTAACAACAATAACTTGGATTATTATCTATTATGTAAGGGCAATTACAGAAGAAAGACACTTGATGCAAGACCCTGAATATCAACAATATGTTGAAAAAGTTAAATATAGATTTATACCAAAAATTATATAACATTTAAAAGGGCGGAATTTCAAAATTGAAATTCCGCCCTCAAAATATTTTTACCAAACCAATTAAATATCAGCTGTACAATTAGGACATTTAGAAGCTCTAATATCAATTGTAGAATAGCAACGAGGACATTCTTTTGTTGTTGGTTCAGCTTCTACAACAGGATCTGGTGTTTTCAATTTATTAATTCCTTTAATCAATAAGAAAATAGCAAACGCAACAAGCAGGAAGCTAATAATATTATTGATAAACATACCATAATTGATTGTAACCGCACCAGCTTCTTGAGCAGCAGCAATAGTTGGAAAACTTTGAGTTTCGCCTTCTAATGTTGTTGGTAAAGCCCAGAACATTTGTGAAAAGTCTACTTTACCTAAAGCCCAACCAAACGGAGGCATAATAATATCTTTTACAAATGAATCTACAATTTTACCAAAAGCCGCACCGATAATTATACCGACAGCCATGTCAATTACATTACCTTTTACAGCAAACGTTTTAAATTCATCTGCATATCTTTTCAAGTTTTTAATCATATCTACTTCCCTTCACTATTATGAGATTCTTCGGCTTACATAAGCCATTCTGAGCGAAGCGAAGAATCTCATAATAGTCGCCTCAGAATGACGATAATATGTAACTGCAACAAGTCTATCTAATACATAAATAACAGTCAAGATTTTATTAACTTGATTATAAAGATAACACATGATATAAAAAATTTAGGAGTTAAGAATATGATTGAGAAAAAATTTGAAATTGTATCACTTGGTGTAAATTGCCTACCAAGAACAGTGTTAACAAGACACGGTATAAAGCCTCGAAAAGCTGACGGAGAACTATCCTGCCCTTTTGATTTAGTTTCGCACAGGCTAGATAGAATAATATATTACTTAAACAACAATTTTGCAGATTATTTTGACGATTTTTCTTTTAAATTAAGGAAGAGAAATTTCTTAGATTTTAGAGGAAAAGGCATTTGGGTAAAAGAAGATGAAACCCAGTTCTTCCACGATAAAGACTGTAAAATAAACGACAAAGAAAAACTTATCTCAAGGATTAAAAATAGAATAAATAACTTCAACACAATAATTCAAAACGATAGACCAATTCTTTTTGTTTTGAACTTAGTAAACAATGACGGAGATATTGAAGAATTGTACAACACATTAAAAAGACTAAGACAAGGTAAAAAGTTCAAACTTGCGATTTTTGATTTTGGGCAAATTACAGAATTTTGGTCAAAGTACAATGATGATATTTACATCCTAAGACTACCAAAACCAATTGATAGATATTATACTCTTTGGAATACTTCAAAATTTCGCAACACTAATTTAGGCAAATATTTTGAACATTGCATTTGCGAATTTATAAACGAGATAATCAAAAAAGATTTTTCATAGTGTAGCAAAAATATTTACTTTCGGATTTAATATAAGAAGAAAGGGGATGAGTATGCTAGTACAAGGTATTAACTCAACAATCAATTCAAATAATCCATCTTTTGGGCTTAAGATTAACAAAAATGCAGCAGTCACAATTATTGATAATTTCAAAAGATTTGGAGCTACTGATGATGAAATTATTTACTATCTTAAAGATTTGAGAACTTCAAAACCAGACAGATTTGAACTTCAAAATATCACTATTGAACCGGTTCTAAAAAATACACTAAAAGGTGACAAGTTAACATTCACAACCAGAATGTGGTTTTCTGACAGTAAAAAATCAGGAGAATTTGTAACTCCTAGAACATACGATTTCGAAGGTGAAAAATTTTCTCAAGCTGAAGCCAAATCATTTTTGATTGAACATTTATTAAAAGCGGTAAACAAAGCTACTGAAAGAATGCAACATTCTACAGTAACCCCATCTCCACTTCAAAAATATAAACATATAATTAAAAAAGCTGAACTAGAATAAAAAAATCCTCCTTAATCGGAGGATTTTTTACTTAACTTCAGTTACAATCTTATTTGCTTTTTCTACTAAGTTTTGACCAACTGTTGACATATTTTTTAATGACACCCAAGCATAACCATTATTTGGTTTATATGGCAAAAAGAACATTTTAGCCAATTGCAGTCTTGCATCTAATCTAGATTTAAAATTCCCCGCAAGCATCATAAAACCATTACAAGCAGGGTTATCTACTTCAAACCAAGCTTTATCAGGTTTAACAAAAACATCAACGTTTTCTGCTATTTTTTCAAGCATTGGTCTTACTTTTTGAAACTCTCCTGCAGCTTCTTTACCTAAGACCTTTACAATCTTTTGGTTAGTTGGAGCGAACAATGCCATTCCAAAATTTGGACTATTTGTAATACGATTATCCATTTTATCTTACCTCTATTTCCTTTGCTTTTAGACCTTTATCATTATATAAAATTGTTTTCAAATGAGTTCCATCAACATCATAGACAAATTTAAAGCTTCTAATACCATTTTCCATCACTGTAAAAGTGGAACCCTTGCCATTTGTTAATTTTTCAACTTCAGTGCGAACATTGCCATCTTTAGAATATCTATTAATTTTTCGAACAACGAAAGAATAAATATCAGAAAAATAATCTTGATCTGGAACACGTTCTAAAACGCCTACTGTTTCTTTTATTTGTGCAGGTTTAACTTTTCTTGTCCAATTTAAAT
Source organism: bacterium (assembly GCA_017472545.1). Taxonomy (GTDB): domain Bacteria; phylum Cyanobacteriota; class Vampirovibrionia; order Gastranaerophilales; family Gastranaerophilaceae; genus Zag111. Next base: position 4,702 of record JAFUPZ010000092.1, read on the forward strand.
ATCTTTGACCATTGGCAATTGTACCTTCTTTTGTATAAACATCTGTATTACCAATTCTATGAAAAATTGTTTTTGCTTTATTGAATGATACACGCATTAATTATGTTCCTTTACTAATTATTAGACCTATAGCCGATTGGACGATAATTGGCTCTACCCTTTTTTAGATTTTCACTTTTTTCAACCTCTGCAATGGCTTTTGTTATGTCTTCTATCGTGATTTTTACATCTTTCAAATCATCATAAACAAAGGTCTGTTCACGCATTTTATCATAAATACCGCATCTACGATAAGAATTTTTGAACGCACGCTCAACAATACCTGCAATTGTAGCGCCTGAAGATTTTTTATCAGCTAACATTTTTGCAATTGAATCTCTATCTAAATTTTCATCTGCTACCCTATTTTTAATATGAATATCAAAAATTTCACGACAACCGTCTTTATCAGGAAGATCAACATTGATAATTACCCCAAAACGACCATCACGAGTAATTGCTGAATCTATCATCTCTAACCTATTTGTCGCCATAATAACAAATATTTTATCGTCACTAGCCTCTAATTCAGACATCAAGGTTAAAATTTGGTTTACTGTTTTGTTGTCATATCTTGCTGTGCGAGAAGAATCTCGAGATTGGGTAAAAGAATCACCTTCATCAATAAAGATAATACAAGGTTGAGAATCTTTTGCTTCAGCAAATTTCGTACGCCAATTTTCTTCTGTTAAACCAACTTCTGCTTTATTTAGAACATTGGAATCAATATTCATAAACGTAACTTTCTGACCTAAGCGTTTTGAAACTTCGTTTGCCAAAGCTCTTGCAATGTAGGTTTTACCAGTCCCTGGTGGACCACAAAGAATTGCACCTTTATTCATAATATGTCCAAAAGCATTTGGCCAAACTAATGGAAATATAATTTCTTCTTCTATTTTTTGAATAACATCTTTTTGTCCACCAACATCTTTGAATAGAGGTTTTAATTCTTTATTTGCTAATTCATTTTTTGAAACTTGATCAAAATCTCCACCAACAGTCTCATTTATGCCATCATCAACAATTTTAAGCGCTGCATCAATTCCTAAAAAATCAACTTCTTGATCATCAAGGAACTTATCAGTGTTTACTTTAAAAACAAGATTGTAATTATCTTCTACATATGCTTTATAATTTTTATCAAGGAAATTTTGATTTAAAATTGTAATTGGGTTTATTGTGTTATTTATCTTAAGTTTATCATTACTAAATACAGGCACAACATGCTCATAATCAGCACAAATATCTATTCCATTATTCATATAAGAAGATAACAGTGATCTTTCAGGCATAATCATACTGTATCCTTGCATTGAATTAAATTCAAAAAATATCGGATAATGAATTCTTTCATCCACAATCATCAACAAATCTTCCGCATCAGGATCTAATAGTTGTCCCTCGATTAAGTCGGTATACTTATTGGCAGTTGAAACAAAGTCTGAATTTGTTAACACCAAATGAGTATCTTTATCAAGTCTATATAATCCGTTATACAAAGCTTTTTGAAGTTTTTCAGACTTTGTACCAGATTCTGTTACCTGAACAATTGCATCATAATCAATTGCTTTAGACTCTTTATCATCATCTACAATATCAGACTCGCCAAAGCTTATCGGTGAAGCAAAACGAGCTTTGTTATACGCAGAAAGACTCTCCAAGCCTGCTAAATTAGCATGCTTAATCTCATTAATTGGATTCTTATTTAATTTCTTATTTTCACCAATACTATAAGTTGTTGAAATTGGCGAAAATGTTATCTTTTGAACGTTCATTAATTTACCTTTTAAATATTACTAATAGAAAAAACAAACATAATAAATTTTGCTATATGTATATACAAAATTAAATTTTCGTTACGTTATATTTTAAAAAATTGTTTATATGATTTAATAAAAGTATGATACAACCTATTCAATACAATGTAATATCATTCAAGTCAAATTCACATTCACAACCTATTGAAAAGGCATTAGACGTACACCAAAAACTTATTGTTAATGGATTTTACGATTATTCAAAAACAAACAAAACCAGATTAGATTACTTGTATTCAGAAATCGATGAATTCAAAGAAGCTGTCAAAGAAGGTAATCGTAAAGATATGGAAGAAGAAATCGGGGATGTGATTTTTGACGCAATTCTACTGGCTGACTATTATGGAATTGATCCTGAAAAAGCCCTCAGCAGAACGAACAAAAAGCTTGATACAAGAATACATTTAGCAAAACTCTATGCTCAAGTTCCGCTGATTGAATACCCATTTGAAATGAGAATGGAATTCTGGGAAAAAGCTAAAAAGGAAATCCGAAAAAGAGAAGCCAAAGGCATAGATATAACTATTTAATTACTTTACTCAATTTTGGAATAAAACATAACAATAATAGGAATGATACAAATGAAACTATTGCTAACATTCCAAAAAGTTGTACTGGAGTAAGAGTATCATATTTTCCCCCAACAACACCTGCAATTAAATTACCCAAAAAGCTAGTTAAAAACCAACACCCCATAATAAGCGATAAGAAATTTTTTGGAGCAAGCTTTGACACCAACGATAAACCAATAGGAGATAGGCAAAGCTCTGCAACAGTCATTATAAAGTATCCTGCAACCAACCATAATGGAGAAACCAACCCTTTAGCAGACAAATATCCAGCAAAAGCCAAAACAACAAAAGAAACTGCTATAAGAAATAATGCAATTGCAAACTTCACCACAGAAGAAGGTTCCTTAGACTTGCTTCTCAATGCATTCCAAATAATTGACATAATTGGAGCAAGTAGAATAATAAACAAAGGATTTAGGGATTGAAAATATCCTGTTGGAATTTCTCGACCAAAGAAATCTCTATTAGTTAAATACTGCGCAAACAAAGTCAAAGAAGACCCAGCTTGTTCAAAACAAACCCAAAACGGCACAGTAAATAACATCAAAACTAACAACGAAACAAGTCGTGTCTTTTGAAGTTTTGATTCCTGCTCCTCTTCAATATTTTCATTAGAATTATCACCCCCTACAGGTAACAACCCATACTCACCAAGCCATTTATTTTCAAATAATTTATAAAAAGTCAAACCAACAAGCATTCCCAAACCTGCCGCAGCAAAGCCATATTCATAACCAAACTTAACAGCAAGAGTGCCACAGACTAAAGGTGAAAAGAAAGCTCCTAAATTTATCCCCATATAAAAAATGGTATACGCAGAATCTTTCTTTCCCTCATTATTTTCATACAACAAGCCCAATAAAGAACTAATATTTGATTTAAAAAATCCATTTGCAATAATCATCAAACATAAAGAAAGTAAAAACAGACTCTTTGGCCCAAAAGCAAGGGTTAACAAACCCAAAATCATAAGAATTGCGCCAGATGTAATACACTTTCTTTGTCCAAAATACCTATCTGCAAGGTATCCACCAACAAGTGGCGTCAAATATACAAGCCCTATATACAGCCCATATATATTACCAGCTTTTTGAGTAGAATATAGCAAATTTTGCACCATATACAAAACAATTAATGCACGCATACCGTAGTAGGAAAACCTTTCCCACATTTCTACACAAAATAACAAATATAAACCCTTTGGGTGCTCTTGTTTAAATACATTTAACATAAAACAATATTAACATATATTTTTAATGTAGCAAAAAATTTTATGTTTAAATTTAATATATAATGAGGATAATAATGATAAACAAAGTTTCTAACATAACATTCACTGGATATAGACAACATTTTACTGATGAAGAATTCAAAAGTAGTCTTGATAGTTCTGTTGCTTGGGCAAAAAATAATATCCACAATAGAAGATATTTCTTACCTAAAAAACTTATGGACATGAAACTTGAAAGAGAAGCCCAGAGCGCCCCAAAAATACTAGAAAAGTATAAAACTTTATTCAAAGCTCACGAAATGGAGCCTATGTTAGAGCTTACAATCAAGGGAAACGAACTTATTGGTAACCTCTCATATTACAACGTTAAACCTGTTGAAATTAGAACAATGATGCCACGTAATATAAAAAACTTCTTCAAAAAACTATTAGAAATTGCAAAAACACAAATTGAAGTCGATAAACTTGAACGACAAATCTGGAATATAGTTCAAAATGAAAAATATACAAAAGGCTTACAAAACGTTCGATATAAAGAACTTATGCAAGAAGAACAAGAACTCTCTCGAACAATTGTCCTATTATTTGACCCAAAATATTCAATATTAACAGACAAACTACTTGAATTGGAGAAAGAAAAACACGAGGTTATGGAACTACTAAGACCTTTACAGAAAAAACTAACAGATATTCAATTCAAATTCAAAATCAAGTAGCAAAAAGTTTTTTCACAGGCGTTAATACCAATATGCAAATCCAAAACACATATACCCCAATAAATTTTGGAGGCAAAGTAAAATTCAAAAGGGCATCCCTTTTTGATGGTAAAAAGCTTTGCAGCTTTGGAGTTGAACACAAAGAACTTGGACATTTAGACGTAGTTGCACAAAAAGTCAAAAAAGGAAGATATTCAATATCAATCAATAGCCCATCAAATACAAGACTTTCTAAAGAAACTTTTTGTATGACTGATAATGATATTTTCGGCGTAAGTATAAAAACAGGAGAGCCTTACCGACGCAAAAAACTAGGAGAAATAACAAGCCTTGCCAGAGTTATTACAATGATAAAAAATGGACTAAAAGAAATCAATATTTTATCAATTGATGATGCTGTATTATTTCATACAAAATATAAATTCGAACCACATATTACAGAACGAGAAAATGCTATCCTAATGCTTAAAAATATCTCTTGCTCAAATATCCAAAATTTTTCTGATAGAGTAAAAGAAATTTTAACCCAATTAAAGAAAACTGATAATGTCGAAGAGTTATTACAATCCACAAACGAAGTGATTTCTGAAT
>JAFUPZ010000093.1 GCA_017472545.1 bacterium
CAATTATACAATTAATAATAATTAATATTTTTATAATTCTCTTCCGTGAACAACTTCTTCAGCCAAAAGCTGCCTTGCCAAATCTAGAGCATTTGATAGGGTGTAATCTTTAACTTTTGAATAAATTTCATCATGTTTAAAAATATCAATCATTTCATAACCTTGAGCAGTCATTCTATAATCAACATCCACAATGCTGTATTCTCCACCAACACAATTCACAAACCCAAAAGGATATTTTGTATAAAAAGACTCAATTAAACCTTTATCACCAAGAATTAAAATATGTCCCATAAATTTACGTTCAAGAACACGTCCTTTTATACCAAGCTTCTTCATTAGGGTATGAGAGCTGATAACATAGTCTTCATGATCTTGCATAGCTAAAAAGATTTCTCTTACAAAATTTCTGTCAATTCTCATAATTACCTCTTTTATATTACTTGGATAATTTCTTTTCCCAATTATACGCCGATAAAATACTATCTTCTAGTGTTTTTTGAGGAATCCAACCTAAAATATTTTTTGCTTTAGTGTTATCCGCAACCAAAATTGCAGGATCCCCTTCGCGTCTTGGTTGAATATCAACAGGAATCTTTTTCCCTGTAACTTTTTCACAAACAGAAAAAACTTCTTTCACACTGTTACCAGTGTTTGTTCCAAGATTAAAGAAATTTGTTTTGCCACCATTTTCTAGATAATTAAGCGCTTTTACATGTGCATTAGCTAAATCTTCAACGTTAATATAATCTCTAACGCAAGTTCCGTCTATTGTCTTATAGTCTGTTCCAAACATCTGGAAAGTTTTTCCACCGCCAAAAGTTGATTTTAAAATATTAGGAATCAAGTGAGTTTCAGGGTCATGCCACTCTCCAACACGATTCAAACTATCTGCCCCTGCAACATTAAAATATCTCAAACGAACAGATTTTAAACCATATTTTTCGTCAAACTCATCCATAATTTTTTCTATTTTTAACTTAGTTTCTCCATATGGGTTAATTGGATTTTGTGGATGATTTTCATCAATAGGAGTATAAACAGGTTCTCCATAAGTTGCTGCAGTTGAAGAAAACACAATTCTTTTAACGCTGTTCTCAACCATTGCATTCAATAGATTTAGAGTCCCCTCAACATTATTTTCATAATATTTTTGAGGATTTTTCATTGATTCTGCAACTTGAGAATATGCCGCAAAATGAATTACAGCCTTGATTTCATGTTTTGAGAACACATCTTTTATATCCTCAAAATTTTTCAAATCTCCTTGAATAAAATCAACAACTTTCCCCTTCAAATCTAATGATTTAAGAGTCTGGACTGTTTCAATATGTCCAAGCTCTAAATTATCGAAAATCACAACATCATAACCTGCATCTAACAAAGCAATAACATTGTGACTACCAATATATCCTGCACCACCTGTGACTAAAATCATTAAACTCCCTCCACAGATTTTTCAAAACTTGACGCTTTTGGGAATTTTTCTTCTAAAAATTTTCGCATTGCCAATCTGTCATCATCTGTCGTTTTCAAGCTATCATTCAAACAGAATAAACAAGGTTTATACTTTCTAATTAGTTCTAGTTTAGATTTTCTCAACTCAACTAACAATGAATCAAGTCTTTGACAAGTTAAAAATGCAATAAATCTTTCTGCAAAAGTATCAACTATCTTGAAAGTCCCACATCCTTTTGCTATTGCATAGTAACTAAAAATTGAACGCTGAATACATTCTTTTTCTCTAAATTTTTGCTTTTCAGTTTGATCAAAACCTTCTTTATATTCAAAATAACATTTTTCCACATCAGACTTGCGATATGCATCTATATTGTGATGAGGAAAATGCGGACAAGATTTTCCAAATTTTTCTTTTACCAAATTGTATGCTCTAAAAATCATATAACCATACAAATGACGATAAATTTTATTTATAATTTTCCTTTTTGAAAATCTAAAAATAGGAGAGCCGTCTTTATTATAAAAGAAACTTTTTTCTACAAAATTTCCGAAAAACATGTCATCATTTGCAAACAAAAAATGCTCCGATAAATCAGGAATTTTATGTAATGCAACTTCAATAGCAGAAGCATTAAAAGTCGGCAAAACTTCAGCTGATAATATTTCTGAGTGATCAACAATATGGATTTTTGGATTTGTTGTATCAAGCCAATCAGGAACTTGGTTATCTGTAACGATATAAATATTGTTTATCCAAGACGCAAATTTTTCTAACGATCTAAGAGAATATTTCAACTCATCATTGTTTATAAAACGGCACTCACTAACAGAGTCATTATCTAAACTTTTGCCATATTTTTTTAATTCATTATTCTTTTTTTCGCGCCAAACTTTATCTGATGAATCACACCACAAATAAACAATATCTACAGGAAAATTTTCTATAAAATTTTGAGTACTCTGAGCCAATTTTTTCTCTCTAATTCATTTACTATACGAACAAATCTGGTTTAATTATAAATTATCAAATCATCGTTGCAAGTTATAAATAAGAAATATTAAGGCTACATCACATAATCAATATAATAAACAGCTTCATCATGCACATACTTATTCACAGCTCTTGCGTATGCTTGTTGTGCATCTGAAACCTTTGAAAGCGCAGCTATATCTCGTGTTAATCTTGCCATAAAAGTATATAAAGGTAGAATTTTTGGATCATCAAGAACTATTTCTGTACCATTTAATTTGAAGACAGTAAATGAATGTGCATCTTTATCTCCAGCAACCTTTGTATGCTGAGCCAAAAGTTCAATATGCTTAGGTTTTTGCTCATTTATGTAATCTACTTGAGCATAAGAACTTACTTTCTCCAAAGCTGTTTGAAAGTCAGACAGATGATTTCCCTTTTTGCTATCTGTCAAATCACACTTAATCAACACATCCAAACAGTTCTTTTCGCCTTCTTTTATATTGCCATCGCGAGTTGCATAAGAACCATAAACAGAATATGCTTTCTTTCCAATATATAAATTATTTATTCCAGTAAAAGATACTTGCATACCAATATTAAAACTGGACAAAAAACTTTTTGCTATAAATCATTAAACAGCTACAGCTTTCTTAAACTGCATATCATAAAGAGCTTTGTATGCGCCACCTTCAATACCTAAAAGCTGTTCGTGTGTACCAATTTCAACAACTTCACCCTGATTGATTACGACGATTTTATTAGCATTTTGAATTGTTGATAATCTATGCGCAATAACAAATACTGTCTTATCCTGCATCAAGTTATCAATTGCCTTTTGTACAATAGCTTCAGCCTTATTATCAAGAGCAGATGTTGCTTCGTCTAAGATAATTATCGGAGCATCTTTTAAGAAAGCTCTAGCAATAGCTACACGCTGCTTTTGACCACCTGATAATAAAATACCACGTTCCCCAATTTGAGTATCTAACCCATCTTTTAATGTCGCAATAAATTCATCCAAATAAGCCATTTTAATCGCATTATCAACTTGTTCTTGAGTAGCGTTTTGATTACCTAATAAAATATTATCCCTAATTGTGCCTGAGAATAAGAAGTTATCTTGGAATACAACCGCGATATTTTCTCTCAATGATTCTAATGAATAATCTCTAATATCTACACCATCAATTGAAATGCTACCAGATTTTATATCATAGAATCTAGGCAACAAATTCACCGCTGTAGTTTTACCACCACCAGAGTTACCAACAAACGCAATTGTTTCCCCTTTGTTAACTTCTAAATTGACATTTTTTAATACTGGGACACCTGGATTATATTCAAATTCAACATTTTTATATTCAATTTTTTGAGGTTGACCACTTAATTTAACTGCATTTTCTTTATCTCTAATATTAGGAATAGAATCTAATGTTTTAAATATACTTTCAATTGCAAAGAACGACATTTGAACAGAATTCAAATTGTTACCCAAGTTCTTGATTGGAGTATATAAAAGAATTAATGCAGTAATAAATGAAACAAAGTTACCACTTGTAATTTGCTTAGTCATAATTAAATGCGAACCATAACCAATAGCCGCAGCAATCCCAACAGATACAATTACGTGCATCATAGGGGATAACCATTGAGTTTTTTGAACCATTTTTATTCTAAGGTTGAAAACATTTGATAAAATCCATTTGAATTTATTTGTTTCATTGTTTTGTAAATTATAAGAAGTGATAGTTTTATTACCTGCAAAAACTTCGTTATATTCAGTGATAATCGCAGCATCTGCAACAACAGTTTTGCCCATAACTTCTTTGATACGTTTTTGAATTTTTGCAACTGGCGCAAATGCACAACCCAATACTACAACAGCAATCAATGCTAATTGCCAAGAGTTATAAAATAATACCGCAACCAAAGAAATTGATGAGAAAATTCTTTGCATAAATACACTTAAATTATTTAACAACCCAGAACAAGCATTATCTGCCATATTATTAAATTGG
>JAFUPZ010000011.1 GCA_017472545.1 bacterium
AACATTTTTTGCATACTTAGCCAAATAACCAGATTTACATTTTAATTCAAAAGGTTTCAAGTTCGCTTTACGTCTAATCAATTCATCCTCTGAAACTAAAATATTAATTTCTCTAGTATTGATATTGATTTTTATCCTATCTCCATCAGAAATTAGTGCTATTGGTCCACCGTTAGCAGCTTCTGGGCATACATGACCGATACAAATTCCTCGTGTTCCACCCGAAAATCTACCATCTGTTATTAGAGCACATGATGTGCCTAATCCTTTTCCAACTAGTAATGAAGTTGGTGCAAGCATTTCTCTCATTCCAGGTCCACCTTTTGGACCTTCATATCTGATAATAACTATATCACCTGCTTTAATTTTATCTTCTTCTAAAGCTGTCATAGCGTCTTCTTCTGAATCAAAAGTCTTAGCAACTCCTTCAAATTCGTAACAAGATTCATCAATACCTGAAATCTTTGTAACACAACCATCTGGAGCTAAATTACCATACAAAATACCTAATCCTGGCTTTGTCGTAAATGGTTCATTATAAGGGTGAATTAAATCTGTATTAATATAAGCATTTTTTACAATATCAAAAATTTTATAACCACAAACCGTATTTTTGTTAACAATACCAACATTAGCTTCAACTAGAGTCTTCATAAGTGCAGGGATTCCACCACCTTTATGAAAATCTGACATTGTAGGTTCTGCTGCAGGATCTAATTTAACAACCTGATGTATTTTATGACTTAGTTCTTCAAAATCCTTTAATGTAACATCAATACCACCAGCATTAGCAAGTGCGAGTATGTGTAAGAAAGAATTTGTAGAACCACCCATAGCTAAATCAGCAATAATTGCATTTCTTAGAGTATCTTTATCAATAATATCAAGAGGTTTTACATCATTTTTAACAAGCTCGACAATTTGCATACCACTATCAAAAGCAATTCTACGTTTTTTAGAAGAAACAGCCGCAGCTGTAGCACAAAGAGGTAAACTCATACCCATAACTTCTGCCAAGCAAGCCATTGTATTTGCCGTGTACATTCCCTGACAAGAACCAGCAGAAGGACAAGATTCTTCTTCTAATTCTAATAACCTATCTTCATCAATTACACCACTTCTAAATTTTCCGACAGCTTCAAACGAACCTTTTATCATTGTAAGTTTTTCACAACGACTTTCTCCATCCAACATAGGGCCTGCGGTTACGATAATTGTTGGAACATTAATTCTAAGGGCTGCTATAAGCATTCCAGGCGTAATTTTATCACAATTTGATAATAATACTAGCCCATCAAGTTGATGCGCCTCACAAACGCTCTCAACGCAGTCTGCAATCAAATCCCTTGATGGAAGTGAATATCTCATTCCACAGTGTCCCATAGATATGCCATCACAAACTGCTGGAACCCCGAAAATAAAGGCTTGTCCACCCGCAGAGTGTATCCCTTTTTCAATTTGGCGTTCAAGATCACGCATTCCAATATGACCAGGAACTAAATCTGAAAAAGAACTTGCAATCCCAATAAAAGGTCTATCCATTGCCCTTTTACTTACGCCAGTAGCCATTAATAGCCCCCTGTGTGGTGTCCTTGCAATCCCTTTTTTAATATTATCACTTCTCATAATATCTCCTTAGGTTAATATCTAACCTCAACAATATTAAATTCATCATCCCATTCAATTTCTCCTCTAGACTCAATTGAATGATAATCATAAGAATTTGATATATGTTGTTTACAAAATAAATCCTTTTTTGCTAAAACCTTAACAATATCTGGCAATAACATCGTACTACCAGCTAAAGTTCCGTCTTTTGAGGTTGCCTTAACACCGTCAAAATAAATTCTTTCACCAGCAAAGTCAAACTCTTTTAACTCACTATGGGTACAAGGTAAACAATCAGAAACTAACAATATCTTATTCATCTGCTTAACCTTAAAGAGTAACTTTAATGCATCATCACAAACATGGACTCCATCTGCAATGACTTCGGTAAATAAATCATCTTTAACAAGTGCTGAAGTAACTGTTGAGGGTTTTTTATGAGTAACACCGTCCATAGCATTAAAGGTATGAGTAGTGCCATTACACATAGATAAATCAGTTCCAACACAATGACCTGCTTGAACTTTAATGCCCTTTGAACGTAAATAATTAAGTAATTCTAAATCCGCTAATTCTGGAGCTAAGGTAACAATTCTAATAAAATCGTCTTCCAATAGCTTAAAATTATCTAGAGTTGGCTTTAAAAACCAATCTGAATTATGAATCCCCTTCTTCAAAGGATTAAGGAAAATACTCTCTAAATGTATTCCGCAAATTTTTGCCATATCAGAAGATTGTTTAGCAGCAGCGGTTTTAATAACTTCAATTTGACGAACAGTATTTTCAATAGTATCAGTAACAAGTGTAGGAAATATAAATCCAACACCTTCTTTTAAAATCTTTTGGGATAACATCAACAAATCATCAACTGAAGCTGTATTAAAATCAACTCCATAACATCCGTGAAAATGCTGTTCAATAAAAAGATTGGTTTTCAAATTAAACTTCTCCTTAAATTACGCTTCCTGCAAAGACTTTGCGAGCTTGTTCTCTATCATCAAAATGAATTGTCTTATCTTTCAAGATTTGATAGTCTTCGTGACCTTTACCTGCGATTACAACCACGTCATTGTTGTCTGAAATAGATTTTAATAACGCAATAGCTTCACCTCTATCAGGTTCAACAGTAACCTTATCAGGGTCAACGGACTGTAATCCAGCAATAATATCAGTAATGATTTGTTGAGGGTCTTCTGAACGAGGATTATCACTTGTAATTACAATTTTATCAGCTAATTTCTGAGCAATTGCGCCCATCTTTGGTCGTTTTGTAGCATCTCTATCGCCACCACAACCAAATACACAGATTAATTTACCCCCTTCAGGTGTAATCTCACGAGCGGATTTTAACACGTTTTCTAAACCGTCAGGAGTGTGGGCATAATCTACAATTACAAGCGGTTTTTTGTTAACAACTTCAAATCTACCTGCAACACCATGAACATTTTGCAACGCTTTTAACGCAATTTTAATATCAATATTCATAGCAATTGCAGAAGTAATTGCTGCAAGTACGTTATAAACACTAAACATACCGTTCATATGTAAATTAACATCATATTCTGCATCTTTTAATACAAGCTTAAACTCAGCACCATTTAACGAAAATTTGATGTCTTTAGCCATTACATCAGCATCATTTTTAACGCCATAAGTGTATGTTCTAACATCTTCTGGAACAGCATCCATGAATTTTTGCGCATATTCGTCATCTGAATTTATAACCGCAAAATCGTTTTCAGTTAGACGTTCAAACAATAAGGCTTTAGCTTTGAAATAATTTTCCATAGTTATATGATAATCTAAGTGATCTTGAGTTAAATTGGTTAAAATTGCACCATTATAACGGCATCCACCAACTCTGTTTTGTTCTAATGAGTGAGAGCTTACTTCCATAACAACATTGTCAATTTTTTCAACGTCTTTAATCATACGTAATGTAGCTTGAAGCTCTGGAGCCTGTGGAGTAGTATGTTTAGCATCTCTATATTCACCAGTTGAAGATAATTTATAACCAAGAGTACCAATTAATGCACATTTTTCGTTATTTTCTTCGAAAATCTTTTGAATTAAGTGGGTAACTGTAGTTTTACCATTTGTACCTGTTATACCTATTAAATTCAAGCCTAATGATGGTCTTGAGTAAAATCTATCTGCTATATCAGCAATTTTGTGACGAGTTGAATCAACCTGAACTTGAGGTACTGAAATTCCTTCTAGAGGTCTTTCGACAAGTAATGCTGCCGCCCCATTATCAATTGCCATTTGTGCATATTCGTGTCCATCAGTGTGTTCACCTACTAAACAGATAAAAATATCTCCTTTTTTGGTAGTTTTTGAATTATATGAAATACCTGTAATTTCTACTCTTTTAAAATTAATCAAATCATCATACTTTAAATATTCAATTAACTCATCTAATCTCATAATTATCTCCCTTTTATTTTATTTTTCGAATTATTAGCAGGAACTTTATCTGGTTTTAAGTCTAAAATTCTTGCAGATTGTTCAGCAACTTCTTTAAAAATTGGACCAGCAACTGTATTACCCCAAACTGGACCTTTTTTGGCACTATCTACAATTACATAGATAAGAACCTGAGGGTCACTAGCTGGGAAATAACCGATTGTTGATGTAATTAAGGCTCCAGAATATCCCCTACCATTTTCTAAAGGCTTTCTAGATGTTCCTGTTTTTGCTGCAACATTATATTTGTCCATTTTAATTGTTGATTTACCGTTGTTAACACTCATTGCAAGAAGCTTAGTTATTGTTCTTGCTGTTTCTGGGCTAACAGTTTGAATGCGTTTTATTTTTTCAGCTTCTTCCTCTGGAGAATATTTAATTACGTGTGGAGTTACACGAACACCATTGTTAGCTAGGGCAGAAACGGCAGACACCATCTGCATAATAGAAACAGACGTTCCGTAACCATATGACATAGTCATATGTAGCCCTTTATCCCAATATTTAGGCGAAGCTAATAGCCCTGATGATTCCCCAGGTAAATCGATTCCTGATTTTTCACCAAAACCGAATTTTTTTAACATATCATAAAACTCTTTATGAGTCATAAGATAGCCCACATTAACTGAACCTATATTACTTGAATGCTCAAATAAGTAGACTAAATCAATCTTGCCTGGAGCGCCTTTTTCTCTAAAGTCATAATTTTCAATAGTATAACCACCAAATTTCATACGACCAGAATCTTCAATAATAGATTTTTCGTTGATCTTACCAAGTTCCATTGCACTTGTTACAGTAATGGTTTTAAAAGTTGAACCTGGTGGGTAAACATCAGTCAAAGTCCAGTTTTTAATCTGAGTATTTGTCGCTTTTAGAAATTTATTTGGATCGTAAGTTGGGTATACAGCATAACCAAGAATTTCACCATTTCTTGGATTCATAACAATAACTGCCCCTCTCAAGGCTTCTTTTTCATGAATCATTTTGTGTAATTCTTTTTCGCAAACGTGCTGAATTGCAGCATCAATAGTTAATGTAACGTCTTGTCCTTTTGGGTTTTGAGTTGGACCAACTGGATCTGTTGGAATTTTATAAATAATTTTTCCATCACGAGTTTTTTCATAAGTAGCTCTAACTGCGTGCTCTAGCTTATCTTTGGCCGTTAATTCAACCCCATTAGATACACCTGCATCAAAGTTGTAAAAACCTAAAACGTGAGAGGCAAATACCCCTTGTGGATATTCACGTGTATTTTTCTTATCTAAACTTATTGAACGGAAGCCATTTTCATTAATGACTTTCATAATTTCTTTTGCAGTATCTCTATCAACATCCTTTTTAACAGCAATTACTGGGATTTTGCTATTTGACAGAGTTTGGTATAATTTTGCTTCAGGGATTTTTAAAATTGGAGAAAAAAGTTTTGCAATCTTGCGAGGGGTTTCTTTTTTTGAGTAATCAACAGGTCTTGCGTAGATATTATAGTATATTCTGTCAGTTGCAAGTTTTATGCCGTGTCTATCATATATATCTCCACGAACTGCAAAATCATGGCTTGCCCTTTGCAAACGTCCACGTTCTCTGTAATTACGTAAATCAAATATTTGCAACACAAACAAGTGAATTACCAAGATAACAACAATTACGCAGTAAGCAATATCTAAAATATTAGCTACATTATTACAATATTTCGTACCTGAGAACTTAGACTTTTTCTCTTTATCTTCTCTTCGCATTTCCTATCCCTTAATTCTATTATTTTACCACAATACACCCTAAATATCACAATTATTAAATAATTTAACGAAATTATAATTTTCGTAAAAATGTTGTATATTGTCATTATGAAAAAACTAGTATTACTAATGTTATCACTTATATTTATGCCTGCATCATTAGCATCTGGTGCTAATATTGTGTATCCTAAAACAAGTAATCCTACAATTACCGCCCCTACAACCTTTTTTATTGGTAACGAATCTCCAAATAAAAAATTATACATCAATGGAGAGCAGGTAAAAATCCACAAATCTGGGGGATTTCTTCACCCTGTAGATTTAAATATAGGAGAAAATGTATTTACAATTTCCAATAATAAATCGACACTTACATATAAAATTACAAGGCCTGAACCAAAAAATCACAACACTAAATTTTCGCCAATAACGTACAAAAGCCCTGTTATTTACATTACCAATGCTGATTTATCACCTCTTAGAGCAACACCATACTCTAGTGGTACAAACAGACTACAAAGTTTACAAAAAGATATTCCATTAAAAATTGTTGGAGAATACGCAGATTTTTATAAAGTACAATTGGCACGTGATGATTATGCTTGGATAGGTAAAAGTAGAGTAAAAAAAGCTCCGCTACAATACCTACAACCAGCAAAACTACTTGCTAAAACTTTTGAAGAAACATCAACAGAATATATTTATACATACAAATTAGATAGAAAAGTTCCATTTACATTTAATCCAATTACAATCTATGAAACAAACAAAACTCTAGACTTTTTTAACGAGAAAATTAAAAATTATAATCTAATTCTGTATTATGTTAAGGATTTTCCTGAAAACAAATTCGATATTGATATTGATGTTAATACGAAACCTTTTGGATATTCTATAGCTTATTCTGATAACAACGAACTAATCATAAAAATTAAAAAAGCGTCACAAATAGACAAAAACCAACCTTTAAAAGGTTTGAAGATAATGCTTGATGCTGGACATGGAGGATATGAAACAGGTACTGTTGGTTGTCTTGGTGATAAGGAAAAAGATATAAATTTTGCAATGGCCTTAAAACTTAAAGAGAAACTGCAAAAGGCTGGTGCAATAGTCATAATGACAAGGGTGAATGATTCCGCTCTGGGCTTAACAGAACGTGTTCTAAGCGCACAAAAAAATAATGTAGATATATTTCTAAGTATTCATAACAATGCTCTCCCTGATTCTGCAGCACGTTCAGAACGAATCGGAGCATCAACATATTATTACAATTTACATTCTCACGAGCTTGCTGAAAAAATACAGGAAAGACTTGTGAATGAACTAAAAATGAATGACGATAAAGTTCGTAGAGAAAGCTTTGCTGTTATTCGTAACACCCAAACAGTTGCAGTTTTAATTGAAGTGGGTTATCTTATTAAACCAGAGGATAATATAAAGCTTATTGACTCAAAATTTCAACACAAGGCTGCTCAAGCTATATTACACGGATTGGAGAATTATCTAAATGAGTTATAATGACAAAAAACTAGGTGCATTTGTAGTTCCAACTGGAATTGGGGCATCAATTGGTGGTTACGCAGGGGATGCTGGAGCTTATGCAAGAAAATTTGCTAAACATTTTCAACTTATAGTTAACCCAAATGTCGTAAATGCTGGAGGTTTTTCTGCAATAACAGATAATATGCTATATACCGAAGGCTACACTCTAGATTCATTTTTTAAAGGTGAAATAAATCTTATTCCGTCATTAAATAATAAAATTGGTATTATTTATGACAAATCAATTCCTGAAGATGTGCTAAATATCCACATAAACACACAAAATGCAGTAAAAACAGTATATGGAATTGATATTTGCGCTTACGAAATAACAGAAGAAGATGTAGGTGTTGAATTTTATATGACTGATGATGGAATATCTCTTGGCAAAGTTAACAATATCGAAACTGTTGGCAAAGCGTGTAAAAACCTTCTAGAAAAAGGATGTGAGGCAATTGCTATCGTGTGCTTATTTGAAGATGC
>JAFUPZ010000094.1 GCA_017472545.1 bacterium
CCTACAGAACTTTGAGAAGCGTAATGACGTTTAGCAACTTTATTACTAGAGTTGCCTTCAATAACGTCAAATGAACCATCTGCATAAACTTCAGTTACAATACCAACGTGTCCAGTTGATGCTGATTTTGTCCACATTGCCAAATCTCCTACTTTAGGTGTGTAACCCGAATTTTTGTATGCATAACAGCCTGCATTTATAGCATCACGTTTAATTGATTGTGTGCTACCAGTAAAGCCAAAGGTATCGCTATTATTTGAATTTTGACCTGCACCATATAACCAAGATGTAAAATATCCACACCAAGCGTGATTATTTTTTGCACCGTTTTTGTATTTTCTAATATCAATACTGTCATTTGATGCACCGTTTTCTCTAACACCTCGACTTAATTCTTGTTCAGCAAGTCTTACTGCATTTTGACAAGCTGAAGTTGTACCATTAACAGATGTACGATTATCTCTATTCAATGACAACTGAGTGCTACTTTGTGTTTGAGAAGTTAATGTACCAAAACTTGGTAATCTAAGATTTGAAGGTGTTGAAGTTTGTTTTGTTGCATTAGCTCTAATATCTGCAACAATAGAAGTTCTTTTCCAGTTGTTCAAACTAGGGAACTTATAAGCATTTGCACTATAAGTTGGGAATAGATATTGGCTATTCCATAGTGGAGTTTTGAACCAATCAAGATTATTGTATCCATAATTTTGATATGGATTCTGATATGAATTCTGATTTAAAAGATTAAAAGCTTGGAACTGTTGCCAGTAGCTATTAATCGAATTCAATCTATTTAAGAAATTTGGTTGAACAAACGTCATAATCTCGTAAAATCCCCTTGTAAATATATAAAGTATATAAACTTTATAAAATTGACTTTTTTATGAGAATTATTACATTTTGTTAACAATAAAAAACAAGGTCTAAATACCAGTTTTTTCGTCTAATTTAAAATAATCAATCAAATCGAAAATAGCAGAAATTTCTGCTAAAAATCTATTTATAGCTTTTTGATTGTTAACTGGGGTAAAAAAGCTACCTAGTTCAAATAAATTCTTCTCAGTAGAAATAGAAAACATTACTTTATCATCATAAAACGAACACTTCGCCCTTCTTGTACCAAAAGCTGTGTGTAAGTTTTGAAACCGTTCCATAAACGCTGTTGTAATTAAGTATCGACCCTCAACCTCATCAGAAGAAAATGCTCTATAAGTTTTGCAGAATTTTGGATCCTCTAATTTAATTTCATTAAGTTGTTCTTTGTTGCTAAGTTTTAATCTTTCTAATAGCTTCAGAAATAAAAAAGCAATAACTATAAATGCAATTAAGAAAGGAAACACCGTATTAAAAAAATATTTTGGATGAAAAAAATAAGGTACAAATTGGAACAAAATATAAGCTAAAAACATATATAGTAATGGGTTTCTATTTCTTGTATTTATATCACCTTTAGTAGTAATAATGGTCTTATTTTTTATTTCATTATTAGAGTCAAACAAAATAACAACACCATTAAAAACTCGCCAATACATTTTTCTTTTACCACTACCAGATACATTAGCAAGATACATTTCAGAAACTTTGTACTCAACACCTTTATATTTTCCAACAAAAGAATCATCGTCATTTCTTGTGTTAAAAACAGCAAATAATTCACTTTCACGTAAATCATAGTCACTTATAACAAAGGTGTTTGAACACCACTTCATATTACCAAATGCCTGAATCAAAAATGGCATACATTCACATTTTAGATCATGTGTAAATCTAGAAATAAGCATAACTGACGGGAAAATTAACCCAAGTACACCAAGCAGAAAAACAGCAGACCCTAGAAGTGGATACAAAATAATTACAAGCAGAGGCAAAACTAAAACAAGTGTGCTAAGCATAAACAAATATTTTCTACGTCTTTGTTCTAACGCATCCAATATTGGCGCAACAATCTTTGCATAATTGTTATAAAACTCGCCTATTACCTCCGATTTATCAAAATATTTACTATTTTTACTCGCTCTTACCATATAATACCCAAAAATAGCCCCACAAAGATTGTCTAGGCTCGTTCGCCTTGTACGTTCTCATCGCTTAAGACTCTGTTTTCTTTACAAAGAAACATGGCCCCGACGCGATTCGAACGCGTGCAAGACGCGGTTTAGGAAACCGCCGCTCTATCCTACTGAGCTACGAAGCCATATAGAAATTATACATCCCAAGATATTAAAATTGCAAATTGATAAAAATTGTTAAAAATTTACCCCTTGTATACTTTTCGCCCTGTTTGATGTATAATAAAAAGCGTAAATGGAAGTGTATAACTAAAACGCGCTAGAGGATGCGCAGAAAGAAAAGGTAAATTTATGAAACCTGAAACAAAAAGCTTTCAATTAGAAATCGGTGGTAAAACCGTTACTATTGAAACAGGAAAGTATGCACAATCAACTAATGGTTCCGTTACTGTAAGATGTGGTGATACAATGTTATTCGTTCACTGTGTTGTATCAAAAGAACCAAGAGTGGGTATCGACTTTTTCCCATTGTTGATTGATTATGAAGAAAGAATGTCATCAATCGGTAGAATTCCAGGCGGTTATAACCGTTCTGAAGGTAAAGCTAGTGATAAAGCTATCCTAGTTTCTCGTTTGATTGATAGACCTATCAGACCTTTATTCCCTAAAGGTTATAGAAATGATATTCAAATCGTGGCTCAATTATTCAGCTACGACCAAGAAAATCAACCTGATACATTAGCTATGTTAGGTGCATCTTGTGCTTTAATGCTAACAGGAGCACCATTTGAAGGTCCTATCGGTGCAGTTAGAGTTTCTCGTGATGAAAACGGCAACCTAATCGCTAACCCAACTCACAAACAAGCTAAAGATTCAGATTTAGACATCGTAGTTTCTGGTACACACGACTCTGTTATCATGGTTGAAGCTGGTTGTAAATTCGTTTCTGAAGACGATATTATGGCAGCTGTTGAATTCGCTCAAGTTGAAATCGCTAAACAATGTGAAGCTCAAGTTGAGTTTGCAAAACTTTGCGGAGTTGAAAAAGAAGTATTCGTTAACCCATACGATACTACAGAACTTAAAAATATCATCAATGAAACAGCTCACGATTTAATTTTTGATGCTTACCACAATTTTGACAGAGCTTACCGTCAAGAAAAATTGGAAGAAGCTAAAAAATTAGTTAAAGAAAAAGTTGATGCTTTAGCAGATGATCATTATATTAAACAAATTATCGAAGAAACAGGAATCGACTTTGTTGCAGAAGAATTCAAAGCTGCTGAAAAGAAAATTATGCGTGCAATGATTCTTGATGAAGGCGTTCGTGCTGACGGTAGAAAACCAACCGAAGTTCGTCCTATCTGGTGCGAAGTTGGTGTTATTCCTAGAGCACACGGTTCAGCAGTATTTACAAGAGGTCAAACTCAAGTATTATCAGTTGCAACTTTAGCTGGCCCAGCTATGAAACAAGAGCTTGACGGTGTTGATCCTGAAATAGAAAAAACTTATATGCACAAATACATCTTCCCAGGATTCTCAGTTGGCGAAGTAAAACCTCTAAGAGGTCCAGGCAGACGTGAAGTTGGACACGGTGCATTAGCTGAACGTGCTAATGTTCCAGCTCTTCCAACTCAAGAAGAATTCGGTTACACAATCAGAGTAACTTCAGATGTACTAGAATCTAACGGTTCTACATCAATGGCTTCAACTTGTGGTTCTTCAATGGCATTGATGAACGCTGGTGTTCCAGTAAAATGTATGATCGGTGGTGTTGCAATGGGTATGATTACTGAAGAAGGTAAAGAACCTGTTGTATTAACTGACATTCAAGGTATTGAAGACTTCTTAGGCGATATGGACTTCAAAGTTACAGGTAATGATACAGGTATCACAGCTTTACAAATGGATATGAAAGCTAAAGGTATTGCAAACGATACTCTACGCCGTGCTTTGGGTCAAGCTAAAGAAGGTAGATTGCACATCTTATCAAAAATGAGAGAAGCTATCACTGAACCTGGACCAATGTCACCATTTGCACCAAGCATCACAACTATGACTATTCCAACTGAAGACATTGGAACAGTTATCGGACCTGGTGGTAAACAAATCCGTTCTATTATTGATGCTTCTGGAGCTGAAATCGACATCCAAGATTCAGGCGTGGTAACTATCACATCTAATGATCAAGAAGGTGCTAGAATCGCTATGAAGATGATTAGAGACCTTACTTTCAAACCTGAAGTTGGTATGGTAATCAGAGGTAAAGTTGTTAGAATTATTCCTATCGGAGCTTTCGTTGAATTAGGCGGCGGCAAAGACGGTATGGTTCACATTTCTCAAGTTTGCAACGAAAGAATCGATGCAATTGAACCACACTTAACTATCGGTCAAGAAGTAATCGTTAAGGTTATCAAAATCGATGAAAAAGGTCGTGTAAACCTAACTATCAAAGGTGTTACTGACGAAGATAAAGCTAACGTTCAATAAGATTTTTGAACATAAAAGAAAAGAGGCAGGATTGATTTCCTGCCTCTTTTTTATATATTTCCTCAGTTTATTTTCTTTTATAAACTTCATCCATTTCTTTCAATTCTTTAGTTGAATACTCAAACAAACGTCTGTAATTTGGATGGGTAAAGTTATCAGCCATTGCTATAATTTTTTCATAAGTTTCATCAGTTAGATTTTCTTTATGTTTTTCAATAGTTTCACGGTTCAAAATAGTAAGCAGAACAGGAACTTCTTGACTATAATTCATAAAGTCATTCACAAACATTCCCATTAAGTGTTCAAACTTAGCCATTTTTTGATCCGACGTTAAATTTTTATCCAAAAGACCTCTTGAAAATCTATAATTTGGAATCATTACAGTTAAGGCATCACCTAAAACTTTTCTGCGGAATTTGACATTATTTGTCATCTCTTTAAGCATTAGGATAATCTCTTGAGAATCTTCAGGTAACAACTGTTCTGTTGGATGATATTTAGAAAGTTGTTCTAACATTGTAATACGAATTTTATTCAACTCAGTAGGAGTAATATCTTTGGTATAGTTAGTATATAGATTATCTAACTCACGTCGATGTTCAGACATAATCTTTCTAAACTCACTATTTAATTCTTGATTTTTAACTGCAATAGCGTTAAATTCATCCGCATACATTCTATACATCATCAGAGGCAATTCAAATGTTGAATATTTCATAAGAATATCAGCCATTGCAGCTCCTGCAGCTAATGTCATATGCGGATAATGCATATAATAAGTGTAATAAACAGATTTTGACTCATCTTCGAATTCTTCATCTGTCATTATTTTGTCATCATCTAACATCTCTGCAACTTGGCGAGTTGCAACACTTAACTTATACCTATCTGAAATTTCATCATAAGTTTTCATAAATTTGATGAAATGATTTGCAAATGTTGTCGGATATAATTTAGCTTCATTTTTCACAACATCTTCGTAAACTTCTTCAATATTACCTGTAATATGAATATCTTCACCATCTTTGCCACGTAACGTGATAACCTCTGCACCATATTTAGCTGCTTCTTTTTCTAAAGCTTCTAACTCTGTCAAATCTTGATCCACAATAGCTTTTAATTCTTCAACAGCCTTAATAACATCGTCTAACTGGGCTTCAGTTTCCCCATAACGTTCTTTAAAATGAGCTTCCCACATTGCTTGTTCTGCATCATGTTTTGCATATCGTTCGTTTCGTTTTGGCTCGATTGTTTTTGTATAATCTAACAATTCTAAAAATTCTGGTGTTACATAATCTATTGCTTTTTGGTTTGTGGAATTCTTGGTTATTTCCTCAAAG
>JAFUPZ010000095.1 GCA_017472545.1 bacterium
CTAAATAATTCAGAATTTCTGGGTTCTGTGAATTTTTACCAATTTTAGAGAAAATTTCTTTTGCGCCTTCAAAATCATTTTCATCGAATTTTATTCTTCCAGTTAATAACAAAACTTTTTCGTCAGAACAATCGCATTCCGCCAAGAGTTCTTTGGCCTTTTCTTGCTCACCATTTGAATAAAAAGCTGTTGCACATTCAATTTTCACTTCTGTGTTAAAATATTCAGAATCTTTATATTTATCAATTTCGCAGAACAATTTCAGTTTGACCAAAATTTTTATCAAATCTTTTAAATTTTCAGTGTTTGGAGAATTTTCAAACAAATTTACTGAAATTGCTAAAGCTTCATCCAAATCCCCTTGACGTTCTTTGATTGTTCTAGTTAATTTCATTGTACTAGAGTGAGTAGGGTTTAATGTTGCAGATTTTTCTAGATATTGCAATGCTCTTGAATAATTATTCAAAAGAAAATAAAGTTCACCGATTTGGAACAAAATTTCTACATTATCATTCTCTATTTCCAAAGCTTTATATAGCATTTCAATTGCAGGTTTATAATTTTTTGACTCCTTTAATTCAAATGCTTGCTTTATATATTCAATAACCTGAGTATCTTCCATAAACTACCTACTTCTTATTCTTCAATAACTTCTTGCGGAATATAAATTTTTCCAATTGGTTCTTCTACTTGTTTTTCCTTTTTTTCAAACCATTTAAATTCTCTTTTTTTCTTTGGTTTTTTAGGCTCTTCGACCTTTTTATTTATTATAATTAAGACCTCATCTTCGCTTGCCATTTTCAAGTTATTTCTAGCAATCCCTTCAAGACTATTATCTGATGTTACTACCTTTTTCTCAGTTTTTAAATCTTGATTGCGAGCTTGAGTTTCTTTCAAAAGATTTTCCAAAGTATGCATTTTCCCTTGATAAGAAATAATTTTACCAACATTCAAAATTGCGCCATAACCAATTTGTATCAAACAAAAAATCAACACAATAGTTAAAAAAGAATAATAAAAACCAGTTTTTCTACTTAAATTTTTATGTTTTCTTTTTTCCTTCTTTTGCTGTTTTTTATCTGATTCAGCCTTCTGCGCCATTGGTACAAATCCCTCTTTTCCACATTATAAACAAATTATAAACAACTTACAAACATTTTACAATTTAAATTTTGTAGTTACTTTAAATCTGTTTTTTACTAGAGAATTGTTTTGGTCAAAAACCGAACTTGTTCCTAATTCAATATTCCATCTATCAATATCTTTTCTACCAAAAGGATTGATAGATATATAAAATTCAGCAATTTTTATATGTTTTGCAAAGTTGGCAGATACAGTTTCTTTCAAAGATAAATATTGCCCCAACTTTAACTCAGGTGTGAACGAAAAATAATCGTTAAAATCCCCATTTGTACTATTTATAGTTTTTGAAAACTCCGTAGTTAGAGCATAATGTTTTGCATCATATTTAGAATAAATACTTGAAACTTGTCGCAATTCTGCATAGTCGATTTTTTGTTCAAAAGCGGTGCCTGCCGTAATTTTACCAAAGCTTTCTGCCTCACCGTATTTAACTTGGTTGATTGTATATTCCATATTATTAAATTTTGAATAAGCAGATCTATTACCTAACTTTTTACCAGCGTGATATTTACCACCTTTGTAATTATATGGCCTTTGGATATGTATTGCTTGAAATTCATCTAAGGTATCTTCCAAAACAATTGCATCCTCTTCATCATAAGAAGCGTAACCATATAAAACATCTGTATACATATCATCTATCTGATAAATAGATTCATCCATTTCGTAAACAATATCTTCTTCAACCTCTTCTTCCACAACACCAGAAGTATCCGCGGTCACATCATCTGAAATAATATCAACAGTAACAATAGGGATTGTTCCATCAATCTCATCAGATAAAACACCTTTTGACTCTTGTACTGCTTCAACTTCATCAGGAATATGATAGATGAATATCTTAGGAGTAATATTTTCTTCTACACTCTCTGTTTGTGCGGTTTTAGCATTACAGGGTAAAAAAGTTAACATTAACAATATTGAAAGTATGCTAAGCTTTTTCATAAGATTATTTTACACTATTTTTTCAAAATCATCAATGGGCAAATTTTTAGCAAAACGTTAAAAAAGTATAAGACTTGACAATGAAAAGTTTATGTGGTAATATGTGTGTGGGGTAAATGTATATTTATAAGTCTTATCAATTCGATGAGACTTTCTTTTTTATCTATACGTTTTTTATTACAGATTAATCATAAACAAGCATAAATGATTTTAGCATTCTGCCTGTACCGTCATCCTTTGAAACAACTTCCAATTTCTTCTTATAATTCATTGATGTTGAACTTCCACCATCAAAAGCCATTGCTCTATCAAGCTTCAAGTCAATACATAACTTTTTAACTTCATACATATCCATAGGATTTTCGTCTGTAATAATCAAAATATGACACTCATCAGTGCCTTTCAATCCTATAATTGTTCTTGCTGTTTTATGCAACACAGAAGCTGACTCTCTAACAACTTCTCCTTGTGCATTTTTAACAATAAAACCTTCTTCTTCTAACCTTAGTTCTGGAAGAATTAATGGTCCACCTTGAGCAGATGTCAATAACGCACAACCAAAAGGTACTTCTGACTTATGTCCAACAATTGCATATTCATATTTGTTTCTATCACAATGCATAATTCTAAATTCAGAACGATCCAGAATTTTATTCATATTTTTTCTGAAGAAAGGATTTGCCAACAATGCATGATTAAACATTGGATCAGCAGAAGTAATTCTATCTGTCACAACATAAGAAATAGTCTTGCCATTCTTTGGATCAAAATATCCAGCATTTACTGTCAAAACTGCATTTGCCTTTTGATGAGCCTCTCTATTTGTAATTAAATCTTCAGAGGCAACAAATTTTATTTTCTTCTTGATTTTTTCACCCTTTAAAACAATATGATAAATACCATTTTCTTTATCAATAGAAATATCACCTGCTACCGCTGGGTTATAAGAAAATCCAACAAAAATCAATAATAGTAAAAATAATTTAATTGCTCTCATATTATAAATCCTTTGACTTGTAAAACCCTAATATTGCTATCATAAATGCTATTGTTGGTAATGATGATGTTAAATATGGAGATAAAATCTCTTTTTCTGCCAACAAATCAAAAAATGGTAGCGTTATGTAATATGCAAAAATAAATCCTATTGCGATTGTAAAACCAACCAATCTTTGTTCACGAGGTTTACTGAAACCTAATAAACATCCTAATATTGCCAACAAAATACAAATTAATGGATGGAAAAATCTTTGTAAATATTTATTCAAAGTGCCATGATATTCTTCATTAAGACCTTCTTTTTTCAATAAATTTACATAGCTTTTTAAATCGTGATTGTTAATATCACGTTCTCTCATTGTTGAATAATTCATCAGTGTCAAAGCATTTTTTGCAGATTCACCTTCTAAAACATTCATTTTATCAATATGTTTTATATCAAAATAAATCCCATCATTTGAAATTCTATAGTTTGTAATATCTTGAAGTTCCCACTTATCATCGTATGCGTAACCCATTTTTGCAGAATAAATATCTTTCAACTGGTGAACATCTTGATATACATGGTTTGCAAAGTCTAACACTATAACGTTTTTCAATTCTCTATCGCGAGATTTTGAAACAATTACAGCTGCCAAAGGATGCCCTGTTTTATCTTTTTGGGTGTAAATATATTGAGTTGAAAATATCTTTCCTTTAACTTCTCTTGTTTTCATTGCAGCATAAGGAATTCCCTTATCTCCAGTTAAGAAACAGAAGAATGTTAAAATAACGCTCAATACGACAACTGGAACAATAATTCTTGGGAAAGACATTCCAACTGCGCGGAAAATAGTTAATTCTGATTCTTTACTTAACTTGTCAAAAGTAAACAAAGTTCCTAACAACAAACCAACAGGGAATGCTTTATCTAGAACTTTTGGTAATTCATAAACTAACAATTGAAAAGCTGTTTTAACAGTATACACACCGTTTAATGCATCTTTGATTGTATTTAATAGAATTTCTGGAGCAATCCAGACAATTGTAAACAGCAAAATTGCAACAAATGTCGCCATTGTCACTTGTTTGAAAATATATTTATCATAAATAGTTATTTTAGGAATTTTAAACTTCATTATAAAGTGAAATCCTTTCCTAAATAAAATTCTTTTGCTACAGGGTTTACTGCAACTTCTTCACTTCTTCCTTGAATTTTAATCTTTCCATCAAAGATTACATAAGCTCTATCTGTAATTGAAAGAGTTGCTTTAGGGTTGTGGTCAGTGATTAATACCCCTAAACCTTTATCTTCTGATAATTTTCTAATATTGTCTTTAATTTCACCAATCGCAATTGGGTCAATACCTGTAAATGGTTCATCCAAAAGGATAAAATCAGGACTTGCAGCAAGCGCTCTTGCTAATTCTACACGACGTCTTTCTCCACCAGACAAAGAAATCGCAGATGCTTTGCGCAATTTTGTAACACCAAATTCACTAAGTAATTCTTCTAATTTTTTAGTTTTTTCACACTCGGTCAATTTGTCATTCATTTCTAAAACCAATTTGATATTATCTTCAACCGATAAACTTCTAAAACTTGAAGCTTCTTGTGGAAGATAACCAATACCAGCTCTTGATCTTAAATGCATTGGCCAAGATGTAATATCTTGTCCATCTAGAGTAATAGAACCCTCATTAGGCTTCACCAAACCAACTACCATATAAAATGTAGTGGTTTTACCAGCCCCGTTTGGACCTAATAAACATACAACTTCACCTTTATTTATGCTGAATGAAACATCATTTACAACACTTCTATCACCATAAATCTTTATTAAATTCTTAGCTTCAATTCTCATCTTATCCCCTTTTGTCTATATCTTATTTTACTGAAAAAATATCCTAAATGCAAATTATATAGCAGGATTTTTTAATAATTTCGAGACTAAAACAAAGAAAAAATCATACAAATGCTTTATTATTATTTTTCTATAGTTTGGTATAATTGAGCTATGTTTGATATATCATCACCAACTACATATATTCCCGCAATATTTCTGACTTTGGTAGCAATTTTTGTGTCTATCCTTTACAAGGATGCAAAAAAAAATACTCACGAACACACAAAAGATTTACCTTACTACCACGAAATAGGCGTTTCAATGAATTATATTCATAGAAATATATTGGAGGACGGTAGATTTCAATATAGAAGAAATATTGACCCTGAAATAATATACGAAAACACAACATACAATGCCCTAAGACATGCCGGTGTTTTGTATTCAATGTATATGTATGAAAAACTTGGGCTGGTTAACAGATTTAAAGAAGAAAGAATCAAATCTTCAAAATATTTTATAAACAGATATATCAAAAAACTAGATGACAATAGAAATTACGTTGTTTCTATTCCAGAAGAAGAACAAATCAAATATCCAATTGCAAAATCTGGTTCAGCAGGTGTTGCTCTTTGTGCGTTATCAAATTTATACCCTGAAGGTGAAATTGACTTAGAAACTCTTCGCGGATTGGGAGATTTTCTTATTTCATTGCAGAATGAAGAAGGAAATGTTTACGCGTATTACAACTTGACAACAAATGCTATAAATACAAACGCCGAAGCACCGTTTTATCCAGCACAAGCAGCTGTTGGTTGGATACACTTGTACCAAGTAGACCCTCAAGAAAAATGGTTAAACGCAGCTAAGAAAACCCTTAATTATATTGTGAAAAAGGGAAAATCTATGGATTTGGATATTCTTTTTGATCATTGGGCAGTTTTAGCCATTGAAGAGTTATTCAAAAATAATTGGGTTACCCCAGAAGAAAAAAACACATATAAAATGTACGCAGAACAAATGGCAATCCCTACATTATCAAATCAAATTACAAACCGCAACAACAGTTATTGTGGAGCGTTCAAAGATAATATCAGACCTTGTAGTTTGGGAACAATTATGGAAGGTTTGGCATCTATTTATTTCTGCACAGATAATAAAAACCTTAAAAAAGTCATATTCAAATCCCTTTCAATTGGTAATATGTTTCTAAGCAAAGTTCAAGTAAAAACAGGTGAACAAGCTGGCGGATTACCAAACTCTGCAAACTGGGTTAAAGCTGGGGTTACTCCTAACGCGAGTGTAATAAGAATAGACAACGTTCAACACGTTGTAACAGGCTGGTTAAAATTCCAAAATATCTTAAAAGTTACTAACCGTTACTAAGAACTGTTTTATTTCTACCAGAATTTTTTGCTTCATACAAAGCTTCGTCTGTTTTTTGAAGAAAATCTTCTTTTGATGACATATCAGAGGTTAACTGACAAGCACCAATACTCACTGTAACATTTACATCTTGCCCTTGATAATTTAAAGCAAGCGTTTGAACGGTTTTTCTAAATCTTTCTAGAGGAATAATTGCTTGATTTATATCAGTTTCAGTTAAAATAACAACAAATTCTTCTCCACCATATCTAAAAACAGTATCTGTTTTTCTAAAGGTTTGTAATGCTGCGTTTGAAATTTGTTTTAAAATATAATCTCCACATTGATGTCCATAAGTATCATTTACAGATTTGAAATAATCAATATCAAACATTACAAGTGTTAATTTATTCTTATATCTTGAAGCTCTTAAGAATTCTTTTTCAAAAGTTGCATCAAAACATCTTCTATTTGACAGACCTGTTAATTCATCTGTAATAGACAGATATTTTGTTCTTGTATAGATGTAATTTATCTGTTTTATAACTTCGATTTTATTCTCTTCTGGAACATCAAAATCTCTAATGATATTTTGAATATTTTGTTGAATTTCATCCAACAATCCGTCTGGGATATTAAAACCAACGTCTTCTAAATTCTCAACCATAAAGCTCCTCTTATAGTTAATTTTAGCATAAAAATTTGAACTCTTCTATCTGAGTTTATAATCGACAATTTCATAAAAAACTTTAACGATTTGTTTAATTATTTACAAACTGTAATTTTTGCAATAAAAATAGCCGCAAAACGGCTTTTATTTGAAAAGGTTAGTGTGTAGGAGAAAATAAAGAAAAAGAAAATGGTTTGTGTACATATAATATGTACCCATAAATGAGGCAAAAGTAACATATTTTCACCCAACTTTTACATATCTTAATGTTTTTATAAAATAACAACTCTTTATTATTTTGCACTTTTTAAAATGTATTCACCAGCGTTAGTTGCAGGAATTACAGTATCATTGTAATAATAAAAAGGATAAATATCGCCCATATTCTGTGTTTTATTAGGTACAACACAAGATGAATAATTCGCACTTCCAACAAGCTTTACAGTACCATCTTGACACAATGAAATTCTATTAGGTTTAGAAAGACCATTTACATCAATATACCCTCTACAAAGTTGAATATCCGCAAGCGATTGACCTGGTGTTAATATACAATTTGAACGACTTTCAAAACCAATTATTGAACCATCCGCTAGGACAAAATGTTCCGCAGAACCCGCCAAACCAAAATTTAAACCTGAAGCAGTGAAGGTCGCCTGCTTATCACGATACCAACTGTTAAATGCAGAACTTGTATTTGCAAAATCATAATTTTGCCCAACATATGAATGTCCAGTTAAAGTACCATTTATTATTGCACAAATTGTCATTTCTACTTCAGGATGAGCCTTTTTACAATCTAAACTCTCACCATCTTGAATTTCACTAAAACTATAATCAAATTGAGCCAAAGACATACGCCCTGCTTGATTTAATGTTGATATTGCTTTTTTAAATTGGGAACGAAATTTCGCCCCATTTACATTTGCTATTAAATTGGGAATTGTCATTGCAGCAACGACACCAATTATACCAAGAGTAATTAAAACCTCTGCAAGAGTGAACGCTCGTCTTTTTTGGACAATTTGTTGTAAAATTATATCTTGGTTCTTCATATAACTATTATACAATATTTCCAGATATTCGCAATAAAAAAGACCCTTGAAAAAGGGCCTTTTTATTTGTTATTTTTTATTTTTCTTTTTGAACTCTTCTTTAACTTTGCTAGCTTGACCGCCTGTTGCATCGTCAACTTGTCTTGTTAATTTTTTCTGAATTACTTCTGGATTATATCTTTCATCCATATATTCTATTTTTGCAGTTTTCTTAGCTGCTGAAGTTAAATCATCAAGCGCTTGAATTTGTTTTTGAGTTTTTAGGTTTTCTCTGATAGCTGATTTTGCTTTTTCATAAGGAGTTTTGCCTGCAGCTCTTCTGTCTTGAACATAAATAATATGATAACCAAATTGAGTTTTTACAACATCTGAAACTGTATCTGGTTTTGCTTCAAAAGCTACTTTTGCAAACTCAGGAACCATTGCTTCTTTAGGGAAGAAACCTAAATCCCCACCTTGATCTGCTGAACCTGGATCATCTGAATATTTTTTAGCATATTCTGCAAATTTTGTTTTATCTGCTTTTAATTCTTTTGCTAATTTTTCAGCTTTTTCTTTTTTCTCAGCTAATTTTGCTTCAACTTTAGCTTTTAACTCTTCTTGAGGGATTTCTCTTTTTCCATCAAGCGTTAAATCTTGTTGAATTTGGTATGCATTTCCTGAAATCAAGATATGAGAAGCTCTAACCATATCTGGATTTTGGAATCTATCTGGATTTTCTTTATAGAATTTTTCACAATCTTTGTCTGAAATTTCTATTTTACCAGCTGAATCTGCTAATTTTTGCATTTTTACTTGGCTTTTCAAATCTTCTCTAAAGTCTTTAATACTGATGTTATTAGCTTTTAAAATTTCTAACAATCTATCTCTTCCGCCCATTTGGTCCATTGTTTTTTTCAATGCTTCATCAACATCTTTATTTGTAACTTTGATACCACGAGCATCTGCTTCTTGATCTAATAATTCTTTGATAATCAATTGATTAACAACATTTTGTTCCATCATTAAATATAAGAAACCATCTTTGTTTCCTTTCAAATCACCCATTTTACCAAATGGAGATTGTCCAATACTTCTATCCATAAGTTTTTCATATTCAGCTTGGGTAATTGCTTGATCATTGATTTTAATAATTGCATTTTGATTTTTTACACCACATCCGGTAAATAAAACTGCTGATAACGCTAAAGTTACCAATAATTTAGATGCTTTCATTAATGTCTCTCTTTCTTTTTAATATTCGTGACTAACTTTGTATATATAATAAAACAAATCTGTTAAAATGTTAAATACTTCATTAAAATTTACATAAGAAGTGTCTAAAATCAAGATAGAAGCCCCTTCTTGGCAAGTTTTTGGAGCTAGAGTAAATTTAATTTTTTTAGCCAAATTATGAGGAAGTATTCGCTGAATAATATTCCATTCTGGTTTTGAATATGGTGTATATATTCTAATAGAATCTTGAACCTCCCTTATTGCAGAAATTTTCACCTCTGTTGCAGAAAGTCTTAATCTGATAAGTTTAATAAGGTTTTCTACACTTTCAGGAGGTTTTGCAAATCTATCTACCCACTCTTCAACAATATAATCTAATTCAACAGATGATTTCACATCCGCCAATCGTTTATATTCAATCATTTTCTGTTCAGAAGAACCTACCCATTCATCAGGAATATACGCTGTTACATTTATATCAACTATCGTTGGAGTTGTTTTATTAACTTTTTCACCTTGTAACTCTTGAACAGTTTCTTCTAACAGTTCACAATAAGTATCAAAACCAACATTTATCATATGTCCGTGCTGCTTTGTTCCCAAAATATTTCCAACACCTCGAATTTCAACATCGCGCAATGCGATTTGATAACCACTACCAAGCGTAGTAAATTCTTTTATCGCTTTTAAACGATTAACTGCATCGGTTGTTATTTCCTTACATTTTTTATAGAAACAATAACAATATGCCTGCCTTTGAGAACGTCCAACACGCCCTCTTAGTTGATATAGCTGAGCCAAACCAAATCTATCTGCATCGTGAATAATCATTGTATTGGCATTTGGAATATCAATACCATTTTCTATAATTGTTGTTGCCAGTAAAATATCATATTCATGGTTTGAAAAATCAACAATAACTTCTTCTAAAGTTTTTTCATCCATTTGCCCATGTCCGATTGCGATTCTTGCGTTTGGTACAATTTTTTGAAGTTGATTTTTGAACTCTTGAATAGTTTCTACCCTGTTATATAAATAGAAAACCTGTCCCTCTCTATCAAGCTCATGGATTATGGCATTTTTAACCATATTTTCGTTCCATTCACCAACATAAGTCTTGATAGGTAATCTATTTTTCGGTGGAGTGTTTATCACAGACATATCTTTAATCCCAGATAAAGACATATATAATGTTCTAGGAATCGGTGTAGCTGACATAGAAAGAATATCAATATTTTCTCTCAATTGTTTTAATTTTTCTTTATGACGAACCCCAAATCTGTGTTCCTCATCAATCACCAACAATCCTAAATCTTTGAAAACTATTCCGTCTTGTAATAATCTATGAGTTCCAACAACAACATCACAAGCTCCTGTTGCTAAATTTTTCACAGTTTGAGTTTGTTCTTTTTTAGTTCTGAATCTTGATAACAATTCAACACCAACTCCAAAAGGTTTAAATCTTTCTGAAATTGTTTGATAATGTTGCAGAGCTAGAATAGTTGTAGGAACAACCACCGCAACTTGCTTTCCTGAGGTTACAGCCTTAAAAATTGCTCTCATAGCAACTTCTGTTTTACCAAATCCAACATCCCCACAGATTAACCTATCCATTGGTTGCTCAGATTCCATATCGTATTTAACTTGAGAAATTGCTTTTAATTGGTCAGGAGTTTCCACAAATTCAAAAGCTTCTTCCATTTCTATTTGCCAATTTGTATCTGGCAAGAACTGTATACCTTGTTGCATTTTTCGCCTTGCATAAAGTCTTAATAAATCATATGCAACAACTTCTACTTCTTTTTTAACTTTTGCTTTTGTGTTTTCCCAATCTTTTCCACCCATTCTGGAAAGTTTTGGTTTTATTGTTCCTGAACCCCTGTAGCGACATAGTAAATTTATTTGTTCTGCTGGAATATGTAATCTGTCTTTGTTTGCATATTCAATAGTTAAATAATCTTTTAATTGGCCGTCTATTTCTTGTTTTGAAAGACCTTTATAAACCCCTAAACCATGAATTGTATGAACAACAAATTCCCCAGATTTTATGTCATTTATATTTTCAATGTATTCAGGTTTTTCTTTGAAATAAGATTTTTTACTTGTTGTAACTTCTTTTGAACGCTTGTTAAATAATTCTCTATCTGTCATAATGACAGTTTTAAAGTCTTCTAAAATACATCCGCCCAAAACTGTGCTTTCTGAAAATTCAGGATGAAATATATTTTTTTCTCTCAGAATTTCTTTTACTCGCTCTGGATAATCTGTTGCAATAAGAATTTTATAATCTTTATGCTCTTGGATAAAATCTGCAATTAAATCTAAATCAGCCTCAAAATTTCTCAATGGCTGAGAATCAAATTCAATTAAATCCCCAATTTGACCATCTACAAAATTATTAAACCCAATTTTTGTAAAATAAGAGGTTCCTCGAAGAAATTCCTCATATGTAAAATGATTTTTTCCTTTTAATTCTTTTATATAGTTTAGTTTTAAATTTTCTTCTAATTGTTTTTCAAAATTATCATTTACAAATTCATATTTTGAATAAATTTCACTAGTTTCATCAAAAACTAAAATATAATCTTCAAAAAAGTCTAAAAGACTTACCAAATTATCATTAAAATAATTTTGATAAACCTCTATTCCATCAAAATAAGATTCCTCAGGAACATCGTCTTCTCCCTCTTGTAAATGTCTTACAACCTCTTCTTTTCCATCAATTAGGAATTTGTAGACTGGAAGAATATTTATTTCTTTTATTTTTTCGATAGATTTTTGGGTTTCGTTGTTAAAATACCTAATATCAACAACCTCATCCCCCCAAAGTTCAATTCTCACAGGATTATCATCAAGTGAAAAAATATCTGCAATGTCCCCTCTTATACTAAACTCAGAAACATCATTAACCATTGTAGATTTTTTATACCCAAGTCTTACAAGATTTTGAGCTAAATCTTTTAAATCTAAACTGTCACCAATTCTTATTTTGAGTTTGTTTTTCTTGAAAAATTCTTTTTGAGGAAATTTTTCCAATAACGCTTTTACTGGACATATAACTATATCAGGACTTGTTTGAAGTATTTTTATTTGTTGTGCATAATCATACAAATTAGGGGAAACTGTTTCATACATTGAAATGTTCTGAAACGGCATAACTTCTGATTTTACATTAAATGCTGATAATAAATCGCTCTGATACTTTAGAGCATTTTGCTCAGTTGATGTAATAAACAAAACTTTTTTCTTTGAATATGCTTTGATTTTGGATAACAAATAAATTCTCAAAATCGAAGTCAAACCAGTTACTGCAAAAGAAACATCTTTTTTTACCTTTGCACGAAAATCCTCGTAATTTCTTGAAATATCGTCTTCATTTATCATCAACATACCAACATTATATAATACTTATCAATAATTTTAACCTATTTACAATACGTAACATTAAAGCAATATTTTTTCTATTTTTGTTTTTTAATTTTTAGTGTAGATATTTTTTAAAGGTAGGAAAAATGATTAATCCAGTTAAATTTAATCCAGTGGTACAAAACACAACAACGACAGCTCCTCAAGTAGCAAATCAACCTCGTCAAGCTTTTACACCAGTGGATAATCCAAATATGAGCGGGTTAAATGCACTTGCTGCATATAATCAGCCATTTACATCTTCTAGCGTTGCACCAAAAAGAATTCAACCAACACTTCCAACAGTTCTTTTACCTCAAGCAATTCACTCTATGGAAGGTGAAAGAATAACTTCTGCTGACGGAACACTAAGTGCAATCGTTAGACGTAATGAAAACTCAACAACTGTATACAAAATGGATATTCAAGCACCAAACGATGCTATCAGAACTATCGAAACTTATGATAATAAAACAGGTAAATTAGTTGCCGTTCAGAAAAATTACAACAAAATCGAAGCTGGAAAAAATCCTGTAATCTTTGAAACTGATATTGTTGAATATGATGAAAATGGCAAAGAAAAGAAAGCAACTTATTATTTTGACGGAAAATTTGCAAACGTAGTTGAAACTCAATATGGTCCAGACGGTTTTGTAAAACGTTATATTGTACGTGATGATGGGTCTTCAGCTATTTTCGAAGATTGCAAGGTAACTAAATCTTCAAGATTTATTGACTATGATAAAAATGGTCAAGTAAGAGAACTTGAAATCACAGATAGAAAAAATAACACTGTTAAAGTAGAAAAATACATAAATGGTAAATTGGCAAGTGTTGAAAACAAAAAACAAGAACCTATTCCAAACACAACTGGTAAAAACCCTCAAGCAGATGCTCAAATTGTTCCAACACAACCATATATCTTAGGTTATGATCCAAAACAAGTTCAAGGTGAAAAACAACTTTATTCAAACGGCACAGTTGAAAGAATTACAACTCAAACTGCAACAGGAAA
This sequence comes from bacterium, assembly GCA_017472545.1. Classification (GTDB taxonomy): domain Bacteria; phylum Cyanobacteriota; class Vampirovibrionia; order Gastranaerophilales; family Gastranaerophilaceae; genus Zag111. The sequence goes on from JAFUPZ010000095.1 coordinate 13,638, forward strand.
AATTACCTACACATTTGATGTTAACGGAACATTAACAGGTATTGAAGATGCTCAAGACCCTAATAATGTAAAATACATTGTTTACCACGATTATGGCAAATGTTATTCTGTTGAAGAAAAACTTGGCGAAAATGTATTAAAAACAACAAACTTTGTAGATGATGGCACAATTGAGGTTAGTGTATACAACGAAGCCACAAAACAAGAAAAAATAGCTCTTTACAGAGATGGCGGTTCATTAGCTTCATACATTGAACATAACTCTCCAGAAGATCAAATATTGATGACATTCAACGATAATGGTGAACTTATCAGTACAAAATAATAAAAAAAGACCCTTTTTTAAAGGGTCTTTTTTATTGCACAAATGTACTAAAAATGCTATAATACACATATATTTGGAGGTTTTATGAGCGTTTTTAATTATTATACTGAAGCATTTGGAAAGTTTAGAGATTATCAAAATATTGCAACAAGGAAAGAATTTAATTATTTTATTTTGTTTTTCTTTATTTTTTATATGATTATTGGTTTTATTACTGGAATAATAACTCCTATTTTTATTATTTCTAAAATAAATCCAGCAGATATAACCCTTATGATGACTGTTCCTATGTGGATTTATTCAATAATTCATTTATTACCACTATTAGCACTTGTTAAAAGAAGATTAAATGATATTTTCCCAGTAAAATCTAGCATTGTTTTTAGCATATTTTTTACTTATGAATTTTTTAGAATTATTTTCTCTTTATTCTTAAGCTCAAAATATCTTGATTCTGCTTTCAAAACACCAACACCTGAAATTGACTTAACAATGATAGGATTTTATTTATTAAATTATTTGCTAAGTTTAATTTCTTGTATTTTTTACATATTTTTAATGGCTAAAAAAGGTAAAAATTAAATAATATTATTATCTATACTAAAAGAACTCTTGGAAATCCAAGAGTTCTTTTTTAGTGTACCCCTAAACTTAACAAAGCGAATAAAAAAACTGTCACCCTGAACTTGATTCAGGGTCTATCAATGCTTTTGTTATTCCTATATCTTCGGACAAATCTCTAAAATGTGGATTTGTTTTCTTTATTAAATCAATTTTCCAATCTCTTTTCCAATTTTTGAGTTGTTTTTCTCGGTTTAATGCATCTTCAATAGATAGTGTTAACTCAAAATATACAAGTTTATTAAGATTATACTTAGATGTAAAACCCTCATTAATTTCTTTTTTATGTTCTATAACTCTCCTCAACAAATTATTAGTGACACCTACATAAAATGTTGTATTTAAATAATTAGTCATTATATAGACTGCATTTTGTTTTTCCATAATCGTGATTATATCAAATGGATAGACTCTGAATCAAGTTCAGAGTGACAAAAATTTTTATACATTTTGTTTCAATATTAAAAGAACTCTTGGTTTCTCAAGAGTTCTTTTTTCTACTACTACACTAATCTTCTACTATTACGAATTTATTACATCATTCAAAGGGTTTTAGCCCATAGAATCTCATAATTTTACATTTGTACGTTTTGGCTTTCGTACTCAATTCCCATTTCTCTAAGTGTTTTAATGAAGTTTTGAGCACAAATTCTTTGAGCTTCTGGTGGAACAATTCTCAAGATTTCAA
>JAFUPZ010000012.1 GCA_017472545.1 bacterium
GTACACTTAACTTGATTTCTAACAAAAACAATACTCGAGGAGTAAGTACAGCTAAATTTAATCAATCAGGTGGTACTACAAACATCGATGATACAAAACTTTCACTTGATGATGCAAATAGCAAAATTACAGGTGGAACAGTTAATATCACATCTACTGGGGAACTTAATGTAAATAACTCATTAGAAAACACATCTGAATTGAATTCAACAGGTGGAAAGTTCACTATTGGTGCAAATAGCAAATATACCACAACTGCAGGAACAATTGATGAAGACTCAAAAGTTGCTATAGAAAGTGGTTCAACACTTGCTATCACTGGGGAAAATACTAATGTCACCCTAGATGGCAAAACAGACGTTGCTGACGGTCATTTAGCACTAAATACTGGTACATTAAATCTTAAAAACGGTATTATCAAAACAACATCAGACGCTGGCACATACAATCAAAGTGCAGGAACATTAAACGTTACAGGCTCATCATTGATAATTAATGATGCAAATAGCCAAATTTCTGGTGGAAATGTTAACTTAGCAGAATCAGGTGAATTAATTCTTGCAAACTCAAAAGATAATACTGCTAACCTAAATTCAACAAATGGTCGTTTTGGAATTACAAACAAAAGTACTTATACCGCAACTGGTGGCACAATTGATAAAGATTCTGTAGTTACAATCGAAACAAACTCAAGATTAAAAGTTGATGGCGAAAACGCAGAAATTAATCTAACAAAAAATGATAGCACACTTGGTCACATCGAAATTAATAGTGGAAACTTGTATATTTCAGATGATTTGACAAAAGTTACAACAGACAACGGAACATTTGTTCAAACAGGCGGAAATACAACAATCACAAAATCAACACTTGAACTTAATGATGCAAATAGCCAAATTTCTGGTGGCAACATCACACTAAAAGAAGGTTCAACACTAACTTTCTCACCTAATAACGCAAATCTAACAGGTGGGAATGTAGTAATTGACGACACATCAGTATTAAATTATCTTGCGTCAAAAGGACTTGTACAAATTGATGATGCAAATCAAATCAACATTGACACTTCAGGTTTGATAAATATGGCAAATAACGTTAGAACAAATAGCGTTATCAACAATTTGACAATCAATAATGGTGAATTAGGCGGAGGAGTTGCTAATTTTGCAATTGATATTAATGCAAGAAGCAACGGAGAAGCAGAAACTGACACAATTACTGCAAAATCAATTCGTGTAGCAACAGGTGGTACAGAAGGTACAATAAGAATCTCTGATTATAATCTTGGCGGTGATATTTTTGGTTATGATGCACCTATCGATAAAAGTATTCGTCTAGGAAAAATCTTTAAAACTGATGATTTAGGCAAAGAAGTAACATTTGCCGCAACTGACAAAGAAATCTTCACCCCAATCGGTTATTACAGATTGAATCCTTCATCAGCTAATGATGGAAGCTACACATTCGATTTAGCAAGATTTAACCCAGAAGTATATCGTGGACAAGTTTCAACACTTTCATCTTACATGAACCAACTTGCATTCAACGATACACTATTCAACCGTGCACATATTAGACACTTCGCATCAAACGGCAATCACTTCTTGAAAAACAAAACTGCCGTACTTGATGCAAACGCAAGCTATGAACGCACTTTAAGAGATGGTCAAATCTGGACAGAAGTTTACGGAAACTTTGAGACATTCAAACTTGACAGTGGCATTGGAAAAGTTAGAAACAAAGCTTGGGGCTTCATAGTTGGAGGAGATTTCGGATTAAGAGAACTTAAAAACGGTTGGAGCTGGATGCCTACTGCATACTTAGCATATAACGGCGGATACCAGTCTTATGATAGAGTAAGCATGTACCAAAACGGCGCACAAACAGGCTTTATGGGAACCTTCATGAAAGATAAAGCAATGCATTCTGCATTAATTTATGCTGGATTATACGGTGCAAATATTGAAGTTGCAGGTTACGATGAAGATGCGTTCAACTACTTTGCAGGTTTGGCGACAAAATCATCTTATGACTGGAGATTAGGTCAACACTTTAGAGTTCAACCAAACTTAACTCTTGCTTATAACATGTTCGGACAACAAAATTGGCACAGTAATTTTGGTCAAATGAGTATGACTTCAGGCTTCTTAAACGGTTTCAACGTTGCACCAGGTATGAATTTTGTAATAGATCACGAATCTTGGAGTATGTATGTTACAGTAGCTTACGCTTGGAACTTCCTACCTAACTTAGGCGGAAATGCAGGAAATGTAAGCTTGTCTGATATAGACATGAAAAATGGATATTTACAATATGGCTTCGGTTTCACCAAATCATTCTCTGATACTTTCAATATGTATGCACAAGCAACTATCAGAAATCTTGGCAGAACAGGTATTATCTGTCAAGGTGGTATGAACTGGAGATTATAATAAAGGAAGGAATAATGAAATCGGGCAAGCTATATAATAGCTTGCCCGATTCTTTAAATCTATGAATTAATGATGACAATGTCCACCACAAGCATGGTGATGTTCACCTTCGCTATGTGAGTGAGCATGATGAGAGCATTTTGCATCTGGATCAAATACTAAAGAATTTGATAATAATGCCAAAACTGCATCATCTGCACCACCAACAACTCCGCCATAAAGTTTGATATTACCTTCAGCTAATGCTCTTTGAGCACAGCCACCAATACCACCACAAATTAAAGTATCTACTGAATTGTCAGTCAAAAATTGAGCTATAGCACTATGTCCAGAGCCATCTGTTGAAACAATTTCAGAAGAAATAACTTTACCATCTTCTACATAATACATTTTAAATTGTTCTGCATGACCAAAGTGTTGAAAAACTTCGCCATTTTCATAAGTTACTGCTATTTTCATAATTTCACCTTTACTTTGATTGTGTAAGACTTTTTTGTTTATACTCTACTAAACATTTCGCCAATTGATCAGGACAACTTGTTGGTTTTGGACCACATTTAATCCCTTGCAATCGTTCAATTACCTCATCAACTGACATTCCTCTAATTAAGCTTTTTATTCCTTGCAAATTCCCATGACATCCACCATAGAATTCTGCATCTAGAATTTTTCCATCTTTTATCGCAACTTGCATCACCTGACAACAAGTTCCAAATGTCTGATATTGTATTACTTCAGCTTGTTCTGTCATTTTTGTACCTCTTAATTATTCTAATAATACTTTATCACGCATTATCTGAAAACCCAGTTTTTTTAACTTTTATTTAATATTTCAGAATATATTACAAATGTAAATATTAACCCTAAAACATGGCAAAAAATATTATTCATCAACGTTTAACCCACATACGATTTTGATAGGGAAAAATAATGAAAATATATAATATAAATCCATTTGCCCCAAACTTTAAGGGCAAAAGAGAAGATAGAAAATCAGTAGCACAGCTAAAAGAGAACAATCCATATAGCTTAAACACGATTAATCAAAGAAGAATCAAGAACGCAATTGAAAGTCTTGCAGAAGTTCCTGGAGAAGAAAACGCAGAATTTTTGCTTGATGTTGCAGAAAATCTCAAATATCAAACTCGTATAGATTTAGGAAAAAGCCAATTTAATGACTGGCAAGTAAAACTTGATGACGCAATTACAGAAGCCCTAGCAAAATCCTCTCCCGATGTTCAAAAAAGGCTAACCCCAAGACTTGAAAAATTACGTGAAACAAAACCCCTATCAGAAGACGAAAAACAACTTTTAAATCTACGCTCATCAATACTTTCTCAAGTTGATTATGAACAACTTGAACAAATAGAAAGTGAAAACATCAAACAACTTGAGCGAAATCTTGATTATTTTGTAATTTCATCTGAAGTTACAACTGCACAAAAACTTTATATACTAAAAAAATTAAACCATTTTATCAGTCCAGAATACAAAATCAATCCACAATTAGCTGATAAAAAGACACAAGCTTTAGCTGAAATTATCAATGATATTACAATTGATACACCAGAATCTAAAATCCCAAATATCAAATCCGTAAATCAACAAGCTCACGGAATGTGTGCAGCTATATCTATTTGTAGAAAAGCTCTAGCATACGAAGACAAAACAAATTATGTTGACATGATTATGTCAGAACTTGATGACTCTCCAGTCCTTATGGTTTATGACATCAACAAACTTGGATCAGGCACAAAAGTACCTATTTCAAAAACTCGTTTGGATTTTGACTATGCTCTATCAAAAGGTTACAGAATTATTGATACTTCAGCACTATATTGGATGCATCTTGCAAACACAACAGGTTCAGGAAATGAATTTATCGGAATGTACAGCACTTTTGACAAAGAAGACTTTGACACATTCCACGATTGCCACCTAATGCCAAATTTGCCAACAAAGGAACTAGAAGCAAAACAAGATTACTATAGAACTTTATTAAAAGCAAAAGAGGCAATCGGTCAATACAAAAAGCAAGCAGAGAAAAAACAAAAAGAAGCTCAACATCAAGTCCAAACACATAGAAAAAATTCTGAAATGATTGTTCAATACAATACAACACTGAGAAACATCCTATCAGAAATCGCACCTGATGCGGATAATAAAACACTTAGGGCAGTATTTTGTGATTTGCTAAAACTTGAAGTAAAAACTTCAGCAGAAGCAGACAAAATTAAAGATCACACTCAAGACTTTGTGTTCCTACCAAACGAAACAGAAAGGGCAAAACTTGAAAAAATCAACGCGTTTTTATCTATCAGTTTGCCAAATAAAAATACAGAAAAACTAAACGAAAAAACTCCTGAAATTTTAGAATTGGTACAAACAATCAAAAAATTAAGCGGAGAACAAACCAGAAGCTATCAATCTAAAGTTTATAATAGAGCGCTTGGATTATACCAAGCTGCAGCCACATACAGAACACAATACAAATGGGGATTAGAAGTTCCTGAAGTCCTTGAAGATTTGACTATCGCATACAAAATTCCTGATAGAGAAACTCGTATTATCAAAAATATTGATATGCTAATCAAAAAATTAGAAAGTGGTAAACTAAATCCCAAAATTCAAGCAGGTTTAGCTATAAATCTTGGAACAGAAAATGACCCAGAATTTTTAATAGAAGCTCTAAAAACTAATAGAGAAACTTTCGTCTACATAATGACAGACCTTATGGATAGTTTCTACGAAAATATCCTACTTGGCAGCAGAAAAGATGCTCTAATCAACGATATTGAAGTAGCAAAAAAAGCTATCAAAGCTAGAAAACCTCACGTTTTACCAATGATGGCTTCTAATTTGGATGTAAAAGAAGACAAACGTAAAGTTCTTGATGTACTTGATAGATATACAAAAATTCTACAAAGCGAAACTTGTACAGAAGAACAATATATTCAAATTTTCAACTCTATTGGTAACAAAAGTCTTATTAGAGACTTTAAAGACAAATATGAAGAATTGAACGATGTATTCTTACAAAATCCTCCAAATGAAGAAATAATTGCTAAATTTAAAGCAACGCATAATCTTCCAGCTGATGCTACTATGGAAGAGATTGAAAATATCATGCAGTTTATCGGTAATAATTTTAACCAAACTGCACAAGTTACAACATATTTCCAACAAATGCTTGAAATTCACGATGAAGATGGAACAATCTTAAATACTGTAATGGCAAAACCTATCATTATGAAAAAACTTGAAAACACAGGTGCAATTATTCCTGCTAAAGATTTAAGAATGCTCCAAGAAAGATTTTCACAAATTAACAGAGCGCTAACAAATCATAATGGTACAGAAGCTGAATTGAAGGATTTACCTATCGAGTTATTTACTTTTTCAAAACACGAAAAAGAAGTTTTAGACCAGATAGAGAAAAAAATAAATCAATGGTATTCATCAGTAACAAGATCCCTAAAATACCAACACAAAGATCTTCAAAATGAACTCAATGAACTTCATAGAGAAGTCGGATTTAAAAAGGGCAGTGAACGTATGGATGAAGGTCACTCCGGACTTGCAGCAAACCAACAAATAAGAATTTTTGAACACATGACAGATAGGCCGTACTACGCAGAAACAAATGGGCCACTTGCTATTGCCAAAATCAAAAAATCTCCTTACTCAGGTGTAACCGGTACATCAGTTAACCACAAACATCCGGCCATGCATGCTCAATATGTAGCTGATATCAGAGATGTTGTTATCAGAACTGAAAATGGATTTGAAACA
>JAFUPZ010000096.1 GCA_017472545.1 bacterium
AATATTGATACACGCATCAATTATCCAAATCATAATTGCAGCAAATAATAAACCACCCCACAATGGAATTTTTACTCCTGTAGCAAGAATAATCCCATCAACAATATCGTCTGAATTTGGGAACAACCATAACGCAATAGATGCAATAATTGCACCCCCTAACAAATATGGTCTTCTTCTACCAAAACGAGATTTTGTCTTATCTGATAACGCACCAATAATAGGCTGAACAACCATGCCTGAAAATGGACCTGCTAACCAAATTAAGCTATATAACAAAGGAGAAGCTCCCAAACTTGATGTTACAGGTTCAGATAGAGCAATTCTCATTTGCCAAGCAAACTGTAACCCCAAGAATCCTAAAGCAAAATTCAAAAAGTTTACAGTCGTAAATTTTTTCAAACTAATATTATCCATTAACCCTCTCCATAAATAAAATCGCAAAATCAAATATACGCCAAAATACGCACCACGTCAAGATAAACTACTTATCTAAACGTTTAACAGCTGCATCAATAAGCCCTTTAAACAATGGATGAGGTTTATCTGGGCGAGATTTAAACTCAGGGTGGAATTGACAAGCAACAAACCAATCCAACTTAGGAATTTCAACAACTTCAGCAAGCATACCATCTGGTGACATTCCAGAAAATACTAAACCTGCATCTGAAATTCTTTCTATAAATTCATTATTAACTTCATATCTATGTCTATGGCGTTCAGAAATCACTTCAGAACCATAAGCTTTCGCAGCAACAGAACCTTTCTTCAAATGACAATCATAAGCCCCTAATCGCATTGTACCGCCATAACCTTTAACATTTTTCTGTTCTAGCATAATATCAATAACAGGGAAAGTTGGATGTTCATCAAATTCTTTTGAATTAGCACCTTTTAAACCAACAACATTTCTTGCATATTCAATAACAGCACATTGCATACCCAAACAAATACCCAAGAATGGTAAGTTGTTTTCACGAGCATAACGGATAACATTTAATTTACCCTCAATTCCGCGAACTCCAAAACCTCCAGGAACAACAACCGCGTGTAAATCTTCTAATTGTTTTTTACAACTAGCCATATCTACACACTCTTCTGAGTTAATCATTTTAATTTCAACTGCTGCAGAATTTGAATAACCAGCGTGTTTTAAAGATTCTACAACCGAAATATAAGCATCAGAAAGTTTCGTATATTTTCCTGCTATACCAACCTTTATAGTTTTTTCTGCATTTTTAATCTTATTAACTAAAGCTTCCCAAGAAGTAAGTTCAGGAGTTCTATCTTCCATGCCTAACATTTTTAGCACAACTGAACACATATTTTGAGCTTCTAATGCTAAAGGAACTTCATAAATAGTTTTCATATCACGACACTCAATAACAGCATCTTTAGGTACAGAACAGAATAGAGCCAATTTTTCTTTTTCAGTTTTTGGAATTGGTTTCGCTGTTCTACATACAAGCACTTCTGGTTGAATACCGTAACTGCGTAACACATTTACACTGTGTTGAGATGGTTTTGTTTTTAATTCTCCTGAAGTTGGCAAGTATGGCAACAATGTACAATGTACAGAAATCGCATTACCAAAACCTACTTCAGACTTAAACTGTCTAATAGCTTCTACAAACGGCAAACTTTCAATATCACCAATTGTACCACCGATTTCAATAATATGAAAATCAGGCTTGAATTGTTTTGTAGCTGCTACAATTTTGGTTTTAATTTCATTTGTAATGTGAGGAACAACCTGAACAGTTCCGCCAAGATAATCCCCTCTACGTTCTTTATTTATAACCTCTTGATATATTCTACCTGAAGTAACATTATTTACCTGACCAAAACTTGTATCAGTAAATCTTTCATAATGTCCCAAATCCAAGTCTGTTTCTGCGCCATCATCAGTAACAAAAACTTCACCATGTTGGAACGGACTCATTGTTCCAGGGTCAATATTTATATAAGGATCAAACTTTTGAATAATTACTGAATAATCTCTTGATCTAAATAATTTACCAAGAGACGCTGCGATAATCCCTTTACCTAAAGAACTAACAACACCGCCAGTTACAAATATGTATTTTGTCATAATCCCTACTTTCCTAATCCTTATACCATCATTCTATATAAAATTAGAATGACTAATTTAACTTAAATAATTTACCACTAACCTAATTAATTTTAGGAACTTTGAAGAAACCATTTTCTTCATCAGGAGCATTAGACATCAATGCTTCTTTTGAAATTTCTTGATTTGGAACATCTTCTCTCATAACATTAACAAAATCAACAACCTGAGTCATAGGTTTAACATTTGATGTATCAACTTCATTCATTTGGTCAACATATTTCAAAACATCGCCAAGTTGCTTAGTATATAGAACTTTTTCTTCTTCAGTTAACTCTAATCTAGCTAATTTTGCAACGTGCTCTACATCTTTTATTGTAATCATTGATTTTGCTCCTTAAAACTTATCTATATATTCATAATATCATAAACAATAGTCATGATTATATATATTAACGAAATTTAAAATTTAGATTTAGTTAAAAGGTTATGATATACTGTCATGTAGACAGATGGGAGTAGAGATGACTGATACAAAAGTCTCTGAATTGGAAAAACTAGAAGAGTTAATTCTTGATTACAAAAATGAAACCGACGTAAAGAAAAAACACGTCGTTTATTTGAGATTAATTCAAGAAACATTAAAACTCGTAAAAAAAATAGTAATGGCATTTTATCCATTACCTAATACCATTTCAAAAGACGACCTAATCCAAGTCGGTGCGGTAGGTGTTTTGAATGCAATAGAAACTTATAGAGTTGAAGAAAGAGGAAGCTTCAAAACATATGTGAGCAAAGTTATCAAAGGCAAAATCTTCCACTATTTACGTGATAAAGCCAATATTGTAAAAACACCAAGAGAAACATTGGCTAATATGTCAAAAGTAAAAGAAGCTATTGATGAACTTTCGGAAAACAATACAAAAATTCCAACCGTTGAAGAAGTTGCCAATTACGTAAACCTACCATTTGATAAAGTTGAAGAAATTATGAATATTGAACTTATCAAAAACATGATTTCACTAGACCAAAATATTTATACTCAAGACGGTGGAGAAACTTTATTAGATAGAATTCAAGACAACGAAGAAACAAGTTTTGAAGATACTTATGCAAACAAAAAGATTATTGAATTTGCAATAAATAAACTTCCACCAAATGATAAGACAGCAATTTATATGTATTATATAGAAGGAGAATCCAGACGCGACATCGCTAAAAAATTAAACGTTTCTCCAACTCAAGTTTCTAGAATTTTAAAAAAAGCTTTGAATAAACTATATAATATTATTCAAAAAGAAATGAACGAAAAAGAAATTATTATATAAAGGAGGATAAAGTGACACTTTCACTTGTTATTTTAGGATTTATATTCATATTAGGGCTTATTGTAGGTAGCTTTATGAATGTGGTTATACTAAGAACTGTTAGCGAAGAATCAATTGTTTTCCCTGGTTCAAAATGCCCAAAATGCCAAACGCCCTTAAAATGGTATCATAATATTCCTGTATTATCATATATCTTTTTAAGAGGAAAATGTGGCTTCTGTGGCGAAAAAATCAGCATTCAATATCCACTAGTAGAACTCTTAACAGGGGTATTATTTATCTTATTATTCCTAAGATTCTGTATGCCATTTGACCCATTATTTGGTTTATCAGTGATCAATCCGATTACCTGGCCACAAGTAATTATTTATATCTTCTCAATAATTGTTACTTGTTTATTTATTGCTATTGCTGGAACAGACTTTATTGAGAAAAAAGTTTCTGATGCCCATACTCTTCCTCTAATTGGAATAGGTATACTTTACAGTATCACTTACTCTGTTGTAAACATTATTGCTTACACTCGCGATAATGGATTTCCTAAAATAGACTTGAATTTCATTTTTACTTGCCCAGTAATTCAATGTTTAGCTGTTGCAATTCTAGGCTTCTTGATTATGGAAGCTATCTCAAGACTTAGCCTTTTACTTATTGGTACTAGAGCTTTCGGAGAAGGTGATTCATATATTGCGGCTGGTTTAGGCTCAGTATTTGGGGCAATCTTTGGCTCCTCAGCTTTGTATACAGATTTTGCACAAATATTTAGAAGCTTCTTTGCTATACTTATTTTTGCAGCTGTTATTCAAGTTTTAATAACTTTACCAATTCTTATGAAAAAATTTGTACAATCCAAAAACTGGGTGACACTAGGAGCTTTATCAGCATTTATATTATACTCAATCGGTTATATGTTTGCACAATATGCAGGTTGGTTAACCAATAAATTTGCATATTGGTCTAGCACAATAGTTTTATTAGCAATTGGCTTATTCACATGTGGAGAAATCCTTCTTAGTATAAAAGAAACAAAAGGCGAAGGTGGATTGTATCTACCTTTTGGACCTGCGATGATTATCTCTGGGCTAATTGCTCTTTTGATTTTAGGATTCTAAAACATTAAAACATCATAAAAAGACCTCGCATTTATTTGCGAGGTTCTTTTTTATATAGACAAAACTTTTAGTGATTCTTTTAAAATATCTTCTGCCGAAGCATCTTTGCTTACTTGAGCTAAGACCTTAGATATAGCCCCTGAAACCTCTTCTTTGTTATATCCCAGAGAAAGAAGAACCATCTGAGCATCTTCAACATTTTGAGATTTAACACCAACACAAGAACTACAAGATGATACTACATCTACCTTTACACCTTGATAAGAAGTTAACTTATCCTTCAATTCTAATATAATTTTTTGAGCTAATTTTGGGCCAACACCTTTTGCTCTTGTTAATTCTTTGAAATTACCATCAAGAACAAAGCCCACCAAATCAGTTACTTCAAACGAATTCAATAAAGTTAACGCCATCTTTGAGCCAACACCTGAAACAGAAGTTAAGATATTAAAAATATCTCTATCCTCACGCTTTAAAAACCCACAAAGCGACATTTTATCTTCTCTATGAAGTAATACTGCAAAAATTTTAACATCTGAGCACAACTCAGGTAAATTGGCATAATCCCTATCCATAACTTCAAACTGATAACCCACACCACCAGCTTCTACAGTAATAAATGAACCTTTTGCACTTGATGTTTTATATGCAAATTGACCTTTTACATAATCATACATATACTAACCTCTTAATGAAGATTTTAATTCTTCAACTACAGCTTTTAAACTTGAATCAGTTTTTGTTTTTTCAGAAATCATTTCATAAGAATACATAACAGTTGTATGTTTCTTATTAAAGAAATCACCAATAGCCTCATAACTCATCTGCAGAACCTCTCTTGCCAAATAAATTGCAATATGGCGTGCATTGGCAATCTTCTGCTGACGAGCCGTACTTTTTAAATCTTTTACAGTTAATTCAAAATAATCAGCAACATTTTGTGCAATCTTATCAACAGTCAAATCTTTTTTACGAACGGCACAATTTAAAGCTTTCTGAGCAACTTCCAAAGTAACCCCTAACCCTGAAAATTCTGCATACGCACTAACTTTATTGAATGCACCCTTTAATTCTCGCACATTATTCACAAAATTATCTGCAATATACTCAAAAACATCATCATCTGACTCAACTTCCAATTCTTTGGCATAAGCTCGAACAATTTCCACACGAGTCTCAAAATCAGGAGGCAACATATCAACTACAAGCCCCATTTCAAAACGAGTTCTCAATCTATTATCAAGCTTTGGAATATCTGCAGGAAGCCTGTCTGAAGCAATTACAATCTGTTTATTATTTGTATACAAAGCCTCAAACGTTGAGAAAAAGTCTTCCATAGTCTTCATTTTAGACTCAATAAACTGAATATCATCCATCAAAAGAATATCCACATTTTGGAATTTTTGGTGAAATTTTCTCATTAAAGCATTATTGCAAGCTGTATTTTTCTTACCATTAGCACCTTCATTATATTGAAAACATTTCATCCACTCATTGAAATAATCTTCCATACGGATATAACGAACTTTTAATTCTGGTTTATTGAAGATTACATAATGTCCAATGGCTTGCATCAAGTGAGTTTTACCTAACCCTGACGCACCATAAATAAACAACGGATTAAATTTCTTTGCAGGATTATTTGCAACAGAAAAAGCCGCATTATACGCAAATTTTGAATTATCCCCAACAACAAAATTATCAAATTTTAAGTTCAGATTAAGATTAGCATTTGATTGCATTTGTGCCAATGACAACTTAGCATCTTCAACTTTTTTATCTTCTTCAGTTTGACCTGCAATTTGTTTTGCTAATTCTTTTTTGCGCGCTTTGATATATTTTTCAGCAAAATCAGGGTCATAAGTTAATGAATAAGTAGCATCTTCACCCAAAACTGAACGAACAGATTCTTTAATTTTATCAGTCCAGCTCTTACGCAAAATATCTATCGCCATTTGATGTGGTGAAATAAGCACTAATGTATTATTTTCACAATCAACAGCTTCTAACGGAGTAATCCACGTACCAAAAATATGCTCAGGCAAGTTGACTTCCAACTCATCTTTAACCCGATTCCAGACTTCTTTAACCTCAATAATATCCATATCAAAATATTACAATAAAAAATATTACTATTAAATAAAAAGATAAAATAATTTTACAAACTAATATGCCTTGATTAAGAAAATTTTAATTCCGTTTTCAAGACGTTCAATACGTTTGACATATTTATAATCAGATAAATCAGACATTATGATTGCAACTGCTGGTTTTTTACCAGTCATTTTTGCATAATATAAAGATTGCCCAACACTTTCTGCCCACTTATGAGCAAAATCAAACTCAATAGCATAATCCTTTGTAAGACAATCAACTCGAGTATTATCCCAAAGAGGAAACTCAGTTTTTCCAAAATCATCACGGCACCACTGACTAACATAGTATGCTTCTTTCATATTTGGACGCATAGTTTGTTCTTCATAACGAGCTTTTGGCACATAATTTAATGAAAAATAAAACATACCACAAGCACCCATAACAAACAAAATTACAAACGCAACAAATTTAGCCACCCAATTAGAGGCCTTTTGCTGCACTTTTTTAGAAGCTTTTTTAACAACTTTATCCGCAACATCCTTAGCAATCGATTTTGCAGTAGTTTTTTTAGTCGTAGATGATTTCGCTCTTCTTCCCATAAAATAATTATACTATAAATAGAATTTTGATGTCCTCCCCTTGTGGGAGGACCGAAATTTTTGATTTCGAGGAGGGGGCTTTATTCTTTTTTATAGTCTTTCATTTTCAAATATTGCACACATTTTTGTACAAAATTTACACTAGATACAGAAAATGAGATAAAAGAAATAACAAATAAAACCCAACCAAAAATCCAATAAATATAAGGATCATCGGGTAAGAATTTTATATTATCAGCAAGAAAATCAGCTTTCATAATAAAAAATATCGAAACAGACAAGAAAATCAAAGCTATAATAAAAAAGCCTA
>JAFUPZ010000097.1 GCA_017472545.1 bacterium
GATTGCAAATGGAATTGAAATTTCTGTTGATACAACAAAGTATACAGGAAATTTACCATTACGAATTAAAGCAATAGATGAAGCAGAAAATTTTGCTGTTACAAGTGTATCGCCTATTATTAATCAGGAATTAGACAGACCTGGATTAGTACCTTCAAACTTTGATGTTTTAGCAAAGAAAGAAGATGCTGGCTGGACAGTTTCTGGTGGTAAAAATGTTTTTGGTACTTCCAACCCTAATATGATTTTTACTCTATCAGATGATGATTCTGTTAAAGAATATTATGTAAGTAGAAATGGTGGTGATTTTAAAAAAGTAATAGATGTAAATTCTGCTCAAAAAATTATGAATTATTCTGTACAAGATTTGTCTTATGGTCGTCATGAAGTTACTTTTAGGGTAGTTGACGTAAATTATAAAGATACATCATCTACTCCATATAGTTATTTTGAAAAAACTTATTATATAGCTATAGATGATGGACAGCCACAATTAACACTCAATAATACAGATGGGCAATTTGTAAAAAATGAATTTACAATATCAGGAAAAGTAACTGATGCAAATGGAATTGAATTTGTAGCTTTACAATCTGCAAGTGGACCTATTGCTACTCTAGGACTTGGAGCAGGCTTGGAAGAGGATGGAACATTTTCTTATAACTTTACTATTCCATCAGAAAAAGAAACAATCACGATTTCTGCTTTTGATAAAATTGGTAATTACAAATCTGTTGATTTTACATATCTTGTTGATACTACTGCACCAACTGTAACTCTTAACAAAACATCTTTAACTGTGGATGGAGATTCTCCTCAAACTAGAGTTGATGGTACTGCTTTTGATAATGTTCAAGGTGAAAAAGACAATGGCGTAAGTAAAATTAATCAGGTTAGACTAAGAATAGGATCAAATGTAACAGGAATTGATGATGAAAATTCTGTACTTGCTACAGGAAATATTTCTTCTGAAGGGACTCTTACTTGGTCAGCTGTATTAGATTTTAGTGGCTACGGTGCAGGTATACATGACGTTTATGCATGTGCCTTTGATAATGCAGGAAATCAATCTGAACCAAAAATAATTAAAGTTTCATTAGATACAGACATTCCATTTATAGAAACTAGTTATCCAAATAATGATATTGGTTCTAAAACAGAAGGTTTTACTGTTGAAGGTAATGCAACTGATGCTAGTGGAATAGCATCAGTAACTGCTAAAATACAGGGCTCATCATCAGAATTGGAAGGTTCTTATGACGAATCAACTAACCATTGGTCTTTTAATGTTCCTACAACTACTGACGGCTCTTTAATTATTGTAGTTACTGCAACTGATACTTGTAAAAAATCATCTTCAGTTAATTTATCAGTAAAACTGGATTCAAAATCTCCTACAATTGAATTTACGAATATTGAAGACGATGGTTCTACAAAGCAAACAGGTTCTGCTCCAAATGTAACGGTTTCATACCTTGATGAAACTTCTGGTGTTTATGCTTTTAAATATGATTTCTGCTACAAAGCAAATGGTAAAACTGAATTTGTAGAATATGCAGGAGCTGAAATGGACTTTTTAGGTTCGACTTCTGGAAACTTTAAGATAAATATGTCTACTGTATCTACAGAAAAAGACGGTATTTGGAAAATAAAATATTCAGTTACTGACGGTGCTGACCATTCTGCTAGTGGTGAATCAGCTGAATTTATAGTTGATAGAAATGCTCCTGATCCAACTTTAAATGATTTACAAGAATTGATAAAACAAGGGGATCCTCTAACTGTTTCAGGAACTGTAGTAGATAAATTTGGTGGAACAATTGATAGAGTTGAACTTTCTGTTACACATAACAAGTATACACAATCTGAAAAAGATAAATTTAAGAAGACATTTACTTTATCAGATGGATTAGAATGGAATGACTCAGAAAAAAGATACGATTGGAAATATACATGGGAAGACTATAATTCTCCTTTCATATATCCTGATGATTATCAAATTATTGTAGTTGCATATGATACAGGTGATAACCAATACGAAATAAAAAGCAAGGTTTCATGTGATAATACTGCTCCAAAAATTAATTTTATTAAACCATACTCATATTCTGTAGATTCTGATGGAATTATAACAGTAGGTACTGAAGTTAATTCGCCAATAGGCAATACAACTGTTACTGCAAACATTGATGA
>JAFUPZ010000098.1 GCA_017472545.1 bacterium
ATTACAGTCGATGTCAATAAACATTATTTTTTATCTCCTTCGGTCTTGATGTCGTAATCATTTGCGATTGAATTTAATAATGTTTCAGTTTCAACCATGTGTTCCCCAAGCAAACAAGCGATTTCTTGAACGATAGAAATGTTTTTAGAAATAACTTCTTTTGCTTTTTCAGAAATTTTTTCTCTATTGGTTTCAGTTTGAGTTACGTCTGTAATTATTGCACCAACGATTTCATTTGGTTCGATAGTAAATACGTTGATGTCGTATAGTCTGTCGTTTACGTTGTAGTGCTCTTTATGTAATTCTTTTCCTGTTTTAAGAATTGTTCGGAATAAATCTGAAAATTCTACAATTCTATCAATTGCAGCCCCAGCCATTCCATCAGGACGAGCTTTGAAGATTTCATACATTTCTCCAGTAAACATTTTCATAAAGCTGTCATTTGCTTCTATAATGTTCATGTTATTGTCAACCATTACGATAGCTGATGGCATACATCTTAGCATTGCGGCAGCTTTTCGCATTGCAATTTTTCTCATATATGAAATACACATTGAAGGTTCTGCAACCCCATCAAGAAGCGCAACTGCAAGTTCTCGGCAAGAAGAATATCCACAACCTCCACAGTTAAGTTCGTCTTCTGTAGTGTGTTTACCAATTTTTTTCAAAGTTTTTTGAATTTCTTCTAATGTGTATTTTGATTCTACAACACCTTTTGGAGAATAATCACATTTAACTACAGTTTGTGGTTCTTTTGGAATTTCATTTCTTACTTTTACTTTGTACATAACGTCTGAAATAGAACTGATACTTGCATTATTTGAAGCAATACAAGGACCTGTAATACATCCAGATTCACAAGCTAAAGCTTCTACAAATACTGGGACCATTAATTTTTCAGGGTCTAAGTTTTCTAAAGCTCTTTCAAATGCTGGAATCGTACAAATTTCCATCAACTGAACTTGTGGTTTAACTCCGATTTTTTTAATTGTTTCATTCATCCCACCGTTAATTGGGTATAAAGTTCCCTCGTGGGCGCTATATGGAACAAATTCGAAATGGCTTTCTTTTTTGATTTCTGAAATATCCCCAATATCTTCAGCAATCCACATTTTTAACTCTTCAAAAGTTAATGAAACATCAATCAAGCCGTCTTCTTCGTCTGCTTCATTTTTCTTTCCGATACAAGGTCCAATGAATACAACAGCAATATTATCTCCGTATAAATTCTTAAGCATTCTGGCATGAGTTTTTGCAGGAGAACCTATAGGTGTGATATATTTTGCATATTCAGGTTTGTATAATCTTACATAATCTACAATTACAGGACAAGCGCTTGAAATAAGTAAACCTTTTTCCATTTCATTCAAAACTTTAGCATCGTGAATAGAAACTTCTTGTGCACCAATTGCTGTTTCTGAAACTTCTTTGAATCCTAATCTTTTTAAAATTGCGATCATTTTTTGTGCAGAGTTTTCAAATACAGATCTCCAAGAAGGTGCAAGTGATACGTATACATCCTTTTGTGCAATTAAAAGATTTTTAACTTTTTCTAAATCTCCACGAACGCACTTTGCATTTGCGGGACAAACTTTTACGCAAGTTCCGCAAGAAATGCATTTTTCTGGAATTACAGATGCGTGATTGTTTTCGATTTTGATTGCTTTTACTGGACAATCTCGTACACATCTGTAACAGTCGTGACATTCATTTATCAGCGTATAGACCGGATGTTGATTATTCATTTTTTAAACCCCTGTATTAGATTCTTCGTCTTTTGTCATTCTGAGTATCTGCGAAGAATCTCTTTATTTATCGACTCAGAATGACTATATTTACACTAAAGTTGTTGATAAAAGTTCTTTTAATTTTTCTTCGTTTATTTCGTTGTACAAAACGTCATCTATGTATATATTTGGACCTGATGAACATTTTTCTTGGCATAAGCCCCCAACTAGTTCTATTTCAGCGTCTAAATTATTTTCTTTTATATAGTTTTCTAAAAAATTCAAATTTTCAAGGTTGCCTCTAGCAAAGCAAGAGCTACCCATGCATACTTTTATATTATGTTTCATATCTTCCTCACTTTTACAAATACAATAATATTATAGCCATTTTTATATGGCAAGGGGTATTTTAAATATTTTTTTAGATATTTTTGTCTAAAAACTTTACCACCTGTAAATTTAAGTAAATATATTTGGCACAAAATCTTCTTTTGTGCTATTATATTCTTATATTTTCAGTAGATTAGGGAGAAGTATATGTCAGAAAATACACAAGACATGATTAATGATAAAGGTTTGGAAGCGTTAAAAGAAGTCGAAAATGTCCAAATAGAAGAACAGGTTAATGAAGCAATAGAAACTCATACTTCAGCTGAGTATAGTGCTGATAATATCAGGGTTTTAGAAGGTTTGGAAGCTGTAAGAATTAGACCTGGTATGTATATTGGTTCAACATCTCAAAGAGGTTTGCACCACTGTATTTATGAAATCGTAGATAACTCTATTGATGAATCTTTAGCAGGTTATTGTACAGATATTCACGTAACAATTCATGCTGATAATAGTGTTACTGTTGAAGATAATGGTCGTGGTATTCCTGTTGATATTAAACCAGATTCAGGTAAATCAGCGTTAGAAATTGTTCACACAGTTCTTCACGCAGGTGGTAAATTTGGTGATGGCGGTTATAAGGTATCAGGTGGTCTTCACGGCGTTGGTGCTTCTGTTGTAAACGCTTTATCTGAAAAATATATGGTTGAAGTTTCTCGTCAAGGTCATGTTTGGAGACAAGAATATATGAGAGGGGAACCTCTTGCGCCTGTTGAAAAAGGTGAAGCTACTGACAAGACTGGTACAAAAACTACTTGGTGGCCTGATCCTGAAATCTTTACTGAAACTACTGAAATTGATTGTGATGTTATTGCAAACCGTTTGAGAGAAATGGCGTTTTTAAACAAAGGTTTGAAAATTATTTTCTCTCGTCATGATTCTGAAGAAGTTGAAACTTTCCACTATGAAGGTGGTATCGGAAGTTATGTTGAATTTTTGAACAAAAACAAAACTGTTCTTCACGAAAAACCTATCTATATTGATAAATTAGTTGGAAATATGCAAGTTGAAGTTGCTATGCAATATACAGAATCTTACACCGAAAGTGTTCTATCTTTTGCAAACAACATCAATACACACTCTGGTGGTACGCACTTAACTGGTTTTAGAAACTCTATTACACGTGTATTAAATGATTACGCTAGAAAAAACAATATTTTAAAAGATTCTGAACAAAATCTATCTGGGGAAGATGTTCGTGAAGGTTTGACAGCGATTGTTTCTGTAAAACTTCCTAACCCTGAATTTGAAGGCCAAACAAAAGAAAAATTAGGTTCTCAAGAAGCTATGGGTGCTGTTCAGGATGCTGTTAGAGATAAATTACAAGAATGGTTAGAATTCAATCCAAAAATGGCTAAAACTATTTTGGAAAAAACTCTTCAAGCACAACGCGCTAGAGAAGCTGCAAGAAAAGCAAGAGAATTAACAAGAAGAAAAACTGTTCTTGAAAATTCAACTTTACCTGGTAAACTTGCTGACTGTTCTAATAGAGAACCTGATAAATGTGAAATCTTCCTTGTTGAGGGTGATTCTGCGGGTGGTTCAGCTAAGCAAGGTAGAAACAGAATGTTCCAAGCAATTTTGCCTCTACGTGGTAAAATCTTGAACGTTGAAAAAGCTAGATTAGATAGAATTTATGGTAATAACGAAATTCAATCTATGGTTCAAGCTTTTGGTATTAAAATCAGCAGAAACCCTGAAGAAGTTGAAATTGATAAATTAAGATACCATAAAATTATCATCATGACAGATGCTGACGTTGATGGTGCTCACATTAGAACATTGATGTTAACATTCTTCTTCAGATATGCTAGACCTTTGATTGAAAATGGTTTTGTATATATTGCACAACCACCTCTATTCAAGGTTACTCAAGGCAAAGTTTCTGAGTACTTGTTCAATGAACATGTTCTAGACAAAATGCTTAAAGAACGTGGTATTAAAAACTTGAGTTTATCTGATAGAAATAAAGCTAATGTAAAAACTGGTAATGAACTATTAGATTTGATTAAAAATATGTCAGAATTCTATCGTTCATATAATAACCCAATTTTAAACTTATATCCTGCGGTATTTTTAAGAGGTTTGGTACGTTCTGAAATTGCGTTAGAAGATTTTGATAGTCAATCAAGAATGAACGAAGTTTGTGATTATTTGAATCATTATCTACTAGACCACTCTAAGAATTACAATATTGCAGAAGCTGAAAATTATAAAGTTGAAGTTAAATACAATCCAGAAAATGCTAAATATTCTTTTGTGCTTCACTTAAATGATGAAGAACACGTGACATTGAACCAAAATATTATCAAAAGTTCAGAGTTCAAAAAATTAAAAGCATCTTATCCATTGATTCGTGATTTCTTAATCGAAGAATCAAAAGGATTGTTGTTAGAAACTGATACTGAAAAATATGAAATAGATTCGTTTGAAAAATTGCAAAAAATAATTGATGAAAGAGGTCAAAGAGGATTGCAAATTCAACGATTCAAAGGTTTAGGTGAAATGATGCCTCAACAACTTTGGGAAACAACTATGGACCCTGCAACAAGAACATTGTTAAAAGTTAATGTTGAAGATGCTATGTTGTGTGACCAATTGTTTGACGTATTGATGGGTGACAAAGTTGAACCTCGTCGTGATTTCATCGAAACAAATGCAGTTTATGCAACAAATATTGATACATAATTTGATAAATATAAGCATAAAAAAGGACTTTCAATTTGAAAGTCCTTTTTTTATTATTTAAAAATCTTAAAATGGTTTTGTTTGATTTAATTTTAGTCTTAGATCTCTAAATCTTGCAATATCTTCTTGAGTTTTTCCAGAATCTTTGAATACAGCTTGTGATGTTGGGTGAACCATCAAAACATAATCCATATGAATTTCTAAGAAATTATATCTTCTTGGTGATTGATTACCTGTGCGAGGATAGATTTCAGCGTTTGTAACAGCCAAAAATCTTCTTTCTTTATCATTCAAAAGGTCAGTTAATTCTCTATTTGTATTTGTATATTTTGAAACGTGAACAACCCCTTTTATATCGTGGTCTGCTGTTAAAATTGTTACCTCTATAGGTACTGTATCACTATGTTTTGCCATTTTAGTATTCCTTCTTCTCTTCTAATAATTTAGTATATTATATTTTTTTGGAATTGTCCATATATTAAATTTTATCAATTTTGCGTCTGAATCTTCCACCGTATGTTTCGTGAACATCAACTACAGAAACAAATGCATGTGGGTCGATTTCTTTTGTAATTTCAATCATTTTTGGTAATTCTAAACGAGAAATTACGCAATAAATAATATCTTTTTCTTGTCCAGAATAACCACCGATACCTTTTAGATAAGTTATACTTATATCTAATTTTTCGATTAAGGCATTGCCAATAATCCCTGCATCGTCACTAATAATTCTTACAGATTTTGAACTATTCAAACCTTCCATTACAGCATCAATAACTTTTGAGGCGATAAAGTAAGTTAGGATTGAATACATTGCGCTTTCCCAACTGAAAACTTTACCAGCTGCAAGATATATGAAAACGTTTATTCCCATAATAAATTCGCCAACAGAGCAACCGAATTTTTTAGAAACTAATAATGATAAGATTTCAGTTCCATCTAGAGAAGATTCATTTTTCAATATAAGCCCAACGCCAATACCTAAAACTATACCACCAAATACTGTTGCTAAAGTAATGTCATTTGTAACTTTGTAATGATGGAAAATGTTCAAAGCAAATGCTAGGATAATGTTTGCATAAGCTGTTAGAAATACAAACATTTTTCCCATTTTTTTTAATGCTAATAAAATAAACGGAGTGTTTAAAATTATGATTAGCAAACCTAAGTTCCAATGTGTTAATTGGTTCACAATCATCGAAATACCGATAATTCCACCGTCAATAACTTTATTTGGCAATAAGAATGATTCTAGTGCAAATGCAGTTATAAAAGCTCCAATGGTTATAAAAAATAAACTTTTTAATAGTTTAAAGATGGTTCTTTTTTTCTTAGGTTGTGCGGTCATTATTATTTCCTGTCTTTGTTGATGGTAATTAGTTTTTCCAAATTAAAAATTGATTTCTTTTCTGGTTGTTCTATATTTTTGTATCCTAAAATACTTTCTAAATCGTTTTTCAAAGTTGGAATATCATCATATTTTTTCAATGAACCATCCAAAGTAACAGAAACATCACCAGTTTCTTCTGAAACTACAAGGCATGCAGCATTACTAGATTCTGTCATTCCGATAGCTGCTCTATGTCTTGTACCGTATTTCCAGCTAAGTTTTGGGTCATCTGTTAGAGGTAATAAAACCCCAGCTGAAATAATTTTGTTTCCGCTAATAACAACTGCACCGTCATGAAGTGGAGTATTTTCGTGGAAAATTGTCAATAACAATTCAGTAGAAACATCGGCATTCAATCTTGTGCCAACATCGTGATAAGTATTACTTAAGTCGTTTTGGAAAACTATCAAAGCTCCAGTGTGAGATTTTGATAAGTATTTAACAGCTTCAATAATTTCTTTTATAACGTCAATAGCTTTGTTTGCTTCTTTGTCTTTATCACTTTCAAACCATCTTTTGAAAAAGTCCATTTGACCAAGATAGCCTAAAAATCTTCTCAATTCAGGTTGGAAAATAACGATTAAACTCAATGCAATCAAGCTAACAATTGCGCGAATAAACACACCTAATATAGTTAAATCTATAGCTACTAAAATTTCACTTGCTAACCATAGGAAAACAAGTACAATCGCACCTTTAACAAATTTTTCCGAGTTGGTATTTTTGATAAATTTTTGATAGAAAACTACTAAAACTGCGGCAATAATAAGTACTTCAAAGATATTTTTCCATCCAAAAGTATCTTTGATGTAGATGTGCCAATTGCCAATTAAATTTTGAAATAACATTACTAAATCTTCAATCATTTTTTCAACCTATCAGGAATTAAATCGTGCGAAACCAAATCATCTAATGTCTCTCTATTAATAATAATATCAGACTGTGAATTATTTACAAGAACCATTGCTGGTCTTTGAACTCTATTATAATTTGATGCCATTGAGTAGTTGTAAGCACCTGTATTATAAACACATAAAATATCGCCTTCTTCTAATTTTGGAAGTTCGATATTTTTTATCAAAATATCTCCAGATTCACAAAATCTACCAGCGATAGTTACGAATTCTTTTTCAGTTGTTTCTTTTTTATTCGCAACTTCTGCGCTGTATTCTGCTTGGTACATTGATGGGCGAGGGTTGTCAGACATTCCGCCATCAATTGCTACATATTTTGTACCGTGTGGAACTTGTTTTGAGCTACCAACTGTGTATAAAGTTACACCTGAAGTTGAAATTATACTTCTACCAGGTTCTAAAAATAGTGTTGGTGGTTCAATATTATATTTTTCAGAAACTTCATTTAATTTGTTTATAATCAATTCTGCAATTTCGTAAGTTGAAGGTGGAACATCTGCTTCTGTGTATTTAACACCCAAACCACCACCGATATTGATTTCGTGAAGTTGTAACCCAAACTTTTCATTAATTCTTGAAATTTCTCTTGCCATAATTTCAATTTCATCAGGGAAGATACTTGTTTCAAAAATTTGAGAGCCGATGTGAGCGTGTAGTCCATGTATTTTGATGTTTGTATATTCACTTTTTACAAGTTCGATAGCTTCATCAACTTGAGTTAAATCGAAACCAAATTTTGAATCCAAATGACCAGTCTGAATATATTCGTGAGTATGGCATTCAATTCCTGGAGTAATTCTTAATAAAATATCTACATTCACACCTTTGCTTTGAGCAATTTCGTTAAGTAGTGCAAGTTCAAAGAAATTATCAACAGAAATTCTACCAACACCAACTTCTAAAGCTAATGTTAATTCATCATAGGATTTGTTGTTGCCGTTGAACAAAACTTTTGACATATCAGCGCCAGCTTTGTAAACGGTATAAATTTCGCCGCCTGATACTGTATCAAATCCAAAACCTTCATCTGAGAGGATTTTTGCAATTGCAGATGTGCAAAGAGCTTTTGACGCATACATCATATTAGTTTTTGGATATTTTGCAAACGCATTTTTGTAATCTTGGCAAATTGAGCGAAGGGTTTTTTCATCAACTACATAAAGAGGTGTTGCGTATTTTTCTGCCAATTCAACAAGATCACATCCGCCAATTTCAAGATTACCCTTAGTATTAGTTTGGGTTGTTAGGGGTTTTAGAAACTGGTTTGTACTTGATGTCATTAAATTTGCTCCTTCACTACTAGCGTTTTTCTTATTATATCATAACTTTGCCGATTTTTATATAGTATATTTTTTGTATTTAGTAAGAAAAATATTTGTCAAAATCGACATCATCAAAACTACATA
The DNA here is from genome assembly GCA_017472545.1 of bacterium. Lineage (GTDB taxonomy): Bacteria > Cyanobacteriota > Vampirovibrionia > Gastranaerophilales > Gastranaerophilaceae > Zag111. The sequence goes on from JAFUPZ010000098.1 coordinate 8,516, forward strand.
AAAGTCTAAAAATTTCGTCATCTTCATCCATTCTTTGGAAGTTATATTCGTTGAATTTCCAATATTTTGGATTAATTCCCTTAACTTTGACGATTTCTTTTTCTTTTAGAATATTTAATTTTTTCTTTACTGTTTCAGCAGGAAGTCCAACCAATTTTGCAAGTTCTACGGCAGTAATTCCGTCACTAGAGGAGCATTTTTCAGGGGTTAGAAACATTAGTTCTAATCCGACAGTTTTCAACTCTTTATCTTCTTCAATTTGGTCATAGTTTTCCATACTTTTATGATACTCCAAAACATATCATGGGTATATCCTATATTTAATGGAAATTATTAAATATTGCCAAGATTTATGAAATATCAATATATAGATTGAGGTAAATATGGTTATAGAGAGGTAAAATTGAGAGTATATGATGGAATAACTGTGAGGAATTGAGATTATGAAGTTGGCACATGATTTTAGAGTGTTGTCTGTTGCAGCGTTAGCAGGTGTTACGACATTAGGTATTGCAAATGGAGTGCAAGCTGCTGAAACAACTACAATAGTAGCCCCACTACCTGATGGGACAGAAAAATCAATAACTTTTCAAACAACCTTTGGGCAGGGGGATGCTTCTGTTACCCAAAATTTTACAGTTTTAGGTCAAGATGTTTCATATACTTACAAATTTGATAACTTATATGGTGATGAAAACGGGGATACTTCTATAACTAAAGAAGCAACGGTTTTAAGTAGTCCTGTAACTTTTACCTATAAGTACGATTCTACAGTTTTGCAAAATGAACGATTAGAAAATACAACTGATATTTCTTCAAATCCTCTTGCTGGTAATTTTGTTGGACCAGAATCTCAGTCAACTCCTTTTTATAATGGTGGCGCAATTGAAAATGATGGCACAATTGGTAATATAAATAGTAATTTTATAGAAAACAAAGCTTACTACTATGGTGGAGCAATTTATAATAGTGGTGATATTGGTGATATAACTGGTGATTTTGTTGGTAATAGTACCAATGGTTATTATTCTTCAGATACAGGTGGAGCAATTTATAATGATAGTGACAGTACAATTGGTAATATAAATGGTAGTTTTATAGGAAACAAAGCCCTAAATGCAGGTGGTGCAATTTATAATAATGGGACTATCTTGGATATTACTGGTGATTTTATCGCTAATAATGGTCGTGCTCTTGAAAATTATAATAAAATAGATAATATTACTGGTGATTTTATTAGTAATTCATTGGGTGGGTTGTATAGCGGTCGTAGCGGAAATATAATAAGCGTTAATAGTAATTTTATTTCCAACTCTACGGAATATAGTGGTTCAGGTTTAAATAATGGTGGCACTATTGGTAGTGTAACTGGTGTGTTTGCAAAGAATTATTCTAGAATTTATGGTGGGGCATTATATAACACTGGCGAAATTACCAACATAAAAGCACTTTTTATTGATAATAGTGTAGCTGATAAAAAGTATCCACATGGTTCTGGTGGTGCCATACAAAATGGTGCGTCAAGCTATTCTGGGCATATTGGTATGTTAGAGGCAGATTTTGTTAATAACCGAATCGATGTATCAAAAGATGCACAAGGAACACATAATAATATATTGTATGCACAAGGTGGCGCAATATTTAATGAAAATAAATCAAGTATTGATAAAATCAAAGGCAATTTTTTAAATAATAGTGTGTATAGTGATGGTTATGCAGATGGTGGAGCTATCCATAATAGTATGCAATCTGAAATTGGTGAAATTGAGGGTTTGTTTGTAAGTAACCATTCGATAGTTGCTGATGACTCAGAACATTATGCGCAAGGTGGTGCTATCCAAAACTTGGCATCAAGTAAAATTAACAAAATTACAGGTGATTTTATTGGTAACTATGCTAAAGGTTCTAGTACTGCTTCAGGCGGTGCGATAATGAACAGTAAGCATGCTGAAATTGACTATATAAAAGCTTCGTTTGTTGATAACTATGTTGCCGCAAGTGTTGGTGGTAGATATTCTCAAGGTGGAGCTATTTATAATTCATCTGGCTCAGTTATGAAAACTATCGAGGGTGATTTTTCAAACAATCGTGCTTTTAATTCTACGACTGCAGGTGGTGGTGCCATTTATAATAATGGAGCTAAATTTGAAAAAATAGAGGGTAATTTTACCGATAACTATGCTTCAGCTGAAAATTACGCAGGTGGTGGTGCCATTTACAACTATTATGGCGTTATGGATGAAATTGATGGTAGCTTTATTAACAACTACGCAAAAGCAGAAAATGGTACAGCTAAAGGTGGTGCGATATTTTCACTTGGCTCAACTACATTAGTTGCAAAAGATGGTAAAACAAATGTTATTCGAGGAAACTATGTAGAAGATAGAAATGGTGTAAGAAATGAAGGTATCTATGTTGCAACTGAAATGAAAAAAAATAATAATATCATAGCAAGAGCTAGTGGTTCTGGTTATGGTTTTTACAATAAGTTTTCAGACTATGTAGAATCTGATATTCCAACACCAATTGAAGGCAAATTGGATATTGTTGCAAAAGATAATGGAACTTTTGTGATAGACGACCCTATAAATGGTGATTCAACAACAGGCATGATAGATTATGATATAACAACTTATTATGCAAACTGGAATTCAACTCAAAGAGTTTATGTTGATACTAATGACAACTTCTTGGCTCACTACAAAGCTACTGTTACCTCTGAGGATGTTGTAGTTGGTACTGATGATACTGGCGCAGATATTACTGCTAAAAAAGAAATTACAACAATTGAGTATAGACTTACTAGTGATGGCTCAGGTGATGTTGTTGCAAAAGAAATTATAGAAAAGATTGAAGGTTCAGATAAGGTAACCACTACTTATTATGATGCAAGTGGAAATGAAGTTGATGAACTACCAATTCGTATAACTGAAAATGTTTCATCAGAATTAAGTTATAATGTTAATTTTAAGGGTGATGAAACAGGTTCAATATATTTAAACAACAACATTCTAAATGGTGCAAATATTACTTTACAGGGCACAAATTTATACCTATCAAATCGTGATAATGTTTTGAATGGTAATAATCTAGTATTAGATTCAGGAACATTATCAATGTTAAACAACCAAGTTGGCGTTTCAGCATTAAATAGTTTAACTGTAGCAGGAGATACAGATTTTGTCGCAGATGTTGACTTAAAAAATCAGACTATGGATAGATTCACAGCAAATGCATATGGAGCGCATCAAGGTAAACTGAATGTTATTGGAATGAGTTTATTGTCAGATGCCCCAGAAGATAGAGATAAAACTGAAATTTATTTTGCTGAGCAAGGATTAAAAGATAACGTAACATATGGTGGAGGTGAAGTACCACACGAAAATTATCAAACAACACTTTACACTCCAATTTATAAATACAATGTATCTTACGAAAATAGAGATGACGCAGGTTACTTTACATTTGTAAGAGGTGGAGGTTCATCAAATTCATCTTCTGAAGCGTTCAACCCTGCAGTGTTAAATTCAGGTACCACAGCAACAGTAGGTGCGTTAGGAACAATGAATGCAACAATGCACTACGCATTCCAAAATTCAGAAAACTTTATGCATATCCCATATTTAGAAAGAATAGCATACAGGGATAGAAATAAATATGCATTATCTCCAACAGGTGATGCAACAGATGTAGGAACATATTCACCATTATTTACAAAAAGTGAATACGGAAGTGCATGGTTCAAACCATATGCAACATTTGAGAGTGTAGATCTTAAAAATGGTCCAAAAGTAAGTAATATAACATATGGTTCATTAGTAGGTTTTGATACAGAGTTAGAAAGTATCAAAGGAGGCTGGGACAGAACATTTACAGGTTATATAGGTTATAACGGAGCATCTCAACGTTATTCAGGAGTGGATTCATACCAAAACGGTGGCTTAATCGGTGGAACAATGACCTTATACAAAGGTAACTTCTTCAACGCAACAACATTATCAGTTGGCGCAAGCGTAGCAAGTAATAGCACAATGTATGGTCATGAGGATTATGCAATGCTATTAAGTGGTATAGGTAACAAAACAGGTTATAACTTTGAGTTCAAAGAGGGAAAAGTTATCCTTCAACCAAGTATGTTAATGAGTTATACTTTTGTAAATACATTTGATTATAGAAATGCAGCAGGTGTAAAAATAGAGAATGACCCATTACATGCAATTCAGTTGGCCCCAGGAGTGAAAGTTATAGGAAACTTAAAAGGCGGCTGGCAACCATATGTTGGAGTAAGTATGGTATGGAATTTGTTAGGGAAATCAGATGCGACAGCAAATGGAGTAAGACTACCTCAAATGTCAGTAAAACCATATGTCCAATATGGCGTAGGTGTCCAAAAACGCTTCAAAGATCACTTTATGGGCTTTGGACAGGCAATGATACAAAACGGTGGGCGAAATGGTATCAGTTTAACCGCAGGTTTCAGATGGGCAATAGGTCATGACAATTGCAAGTATGAAAAAACACAACGTCAACCTGAAGTGAAACATAATCTCACAATGAAACAAACTAAATCGTCAAATGGTGAGATCCTGAAACAAGTTCAGGATGACGGTAAAAATAATGAGATTCTTCGCTCCGCTCAGAATGACGGGGGTAAATGTATCGGTCATCCTGAGGAAGGCGAGCAGAGGATGAAAGCGAAAGCTCATCTGTTTAATGCGAGCCGCACCGAAGGATCTCTAACAAATCTTGCAAAGGATTCTTCACGTGTTTCACACGCTCAGAATGACGGTGGTAAGAGAATTCTAAAACAAATGACACCTGAGCAAAAAATAGTATATGGTGGTAGACATAGCACTTCAAGAACCGTAATGTCAGGAGCATTAAAACAATTATAATAGAAAAAAGAGGTTGCATTTGGCAACCTCTTTTTTTATTCATTTTCTTATTATTCTTCGTCGTCTTCGTCTTTTTTAATTTGAGCAACTACCATTTGGGCCATTTCTTTTGCGATAACTTTTTGGGTGTCTGCTGGGCAATTTTGTAGCATGTTCATTGCTGTTCTTAGTGTTGTATCAATGTCGTACCAACGACCACGACGATTGTCGTCTAAACCTGAACCTACTGCAGAAATAATATCGTCTACAGCTTCGAATTTTTCATCTTCAATGTTGTGTTCAATGATAATTTTAATCAAGTTCAATGCAACACGAATTTGTGTTTGGTCGTCGGTTTCTTCCAAAGTTTTTACTGCTTCAGATAAAACTGGGTCTTTGTCGTACCAACGTCTGTACTGATTTGAGTATTCTTCTTTCATACTGTGTCTCCTTTTATTTAATAGTATTTATTATCCATTAACCCTGTTTGAATGTTACCCCTTTTGTGCCTTTTGGATATTTCCAGTCGATTGATTGTTTTTCACAAGCAATTCTGCAGGCTCCACATTCAAGACAATTTTCATAATTTACAATAACTTCTTGTCTTTCTTCATCCCATTCGTAAACTTGTGCAGGACAAATATAAGTGCAGTTTCTAGATTTGCAAGTTTTACATTTTTCTTTGTCAGGTCTCAAGTGAGATTCTGTATCTGGTGAGTATTTTAGTGTGTATAATTTTTTATCTAAACTCATAGCAAAATACTCCATAATAATTTGATAATCGCCCAAGCATCTTTGAATAGTTCAGTGATTTTTCTATCAGTAAAGATACTTTTAATAAAATTGTGGTAATTTTCTTTTTTCGGAACCCCATCAACAGATGTGAACATTTCAAAAAATGCATTAATCTTTTTCATGTAATAAGACAAAAATGCTTTTTTGCGTGAATGCATTACATCCATCAAATCTTTGTATGTTTCCATATCTTTTAGAACGAAAGATTTTTTCAATTTTTCTTCATATTTAGATAGTGTAGTTTTTGAAAAATCTTTCTGATCAAAGGCTTCAAGAGCTGTTTCTGCTGCCAGTTTACCACTAATCATGGCAAGGTTTGTACCTTCCCAGTGCAGATTGTTAACTAGCATTCCAGCATCTCCAACAATCATTACACCGTTATCGCAAAGTTGTGGGATTGCTTTGTAACCACCTTCAGGGATAAGGTGTGCAGAATATTCTTTTGTTGTTCCACCTTCAATTAGTGGTGCAATTGTTGGGTGCTGTTTTAATTTTTCTAAAATCTCATAAGGTTTTAGACCTTCTTCAACAAGTTCATTTAAAGTTACACCAAGTCCAATTGTGACAGAATCTTTGTTTGTATACATGAAACCTAAACCAAGCATGCCAAGCATTGGTCCACCAAAAATTTCAACAATAGAACCTTCATCATCTTTAAGTCTGAATCTTTGGTTAATTGTTTCTTTATCAAGTTTTATAACTTCTTTCACGCTTAGGGCAACATCTTTTGTCTGAATATCTTTTCTTAACCCTATTTGTTTTGCAAGAAGTGAATTTACACCGTCTGCAAGAATTACAACATCGGCATAGAAATCTTCTAATTCTGTTTTTACACCGACAATTTTATCGTTTTCTTTAATAAGTTCACGTACAACTGTTTCTTCAACAATATACGCACCAGCTTTTCTAGCTTCTTCAGCAGCCCAACGGTCAAATTTTCCGCGAATAACTGAATAACTTGTATTATCATTTTTTCTATAGGTAATAGTTGTTGAATCTTTTTCCCCTAATATTGCAAAATTATGCTCGATATTCCTTCTTTCAACTGGTGCATCTTTTTCAAAATTAGGGAAAATTTCTAAAGTAGGTTTTGTATAAATTGCACCCCCAAAGACATTTTTACTTCCTGCAAATAATCCACGTTCGATTATTACAACTTCTTTTCCTGCGCGTGCAAGTGTTATCCCGCAAGCGATTCCGGCAGGACCAGCACCAACGATAATTACATCTGTTTTATTTTCCCGATTCAACATAAAACCTCTCTATAACTTAGATTATACAACATAATTCACCTCTTGTAAAATAGTAAATCGTTTATATATAGAGATTATCCCCAATTGTTAAATTACGTAAAATTTTAGCAAAAATTACTTGCCTTTTGTTTTAGTATGAATGAAAATACATTAAAAACGGATGTGTGAAATGTTAGTAAATAGTGCAACAAAATTTCGAATAGAGAATAAATACAAGGAGGCGTACATGTCCCCAAATAACATGGCCCCTCTATCCTCAAATTTCTATTCAAATATTAATAATAATCAAGATATTAAGAGACCTTTAAAAGTAAATCATTCAGATTTAAGTTTTAAAGGTCTTTCTTTAGGTTATAAACAAATATCAAAAGTTTATTCAAAAGATGAGTTTCTAAAATTTGCTGACAAATATGTTGGCAAGATGGGAAGAGAACTTCTAGAAGACATTACTGTTAAGCATGCAGATAGAACAGGAAGTTTGATAAAAGTTGATGGTGATAATATTACAATCTTCAAGAAAACAATTCCTCACCTAGCTTGGGATGGTATGATTTATCCATTTAAAATATTACCAGGTGATATGCTGAATGGTATTGTTGAAATGTTAGGTAAAATCCCTCCACTTAAGGGTTGGGCAGATGATATTTTATCAAAACCTTTATTTAGAAATATAAGACAACGTTCAAAAATTGATGCTAAGGTTAACTCTTTAACTGGTTTAATTACTTATAGAGATGTGAAAATTGATTCGGCAAAAGAATCTTATGCAATACAACTTGGTAAAAAAGTTTCTGAACTAACTCAAGAAGAAATTGCAAAAATTGTAAAAGATGTCGATGATAAAATGGGTTCAAGTATTTTCCAAAGTGAATTAAAAATGTTTGACCCTAAATCAGGTAACTATGATACAAAACATGAAAGAGCTTTAAATAGATTAGTATCAGGTTTACCTCCTGCAATTTTCTTAGCAAATGATGCTTACAACTTATCTAGAATGATGGATGATGATGACGAAGCAGCGAAAAAAGAACACAAAACAAGATTTAAACAAGAAGCAAGCAGAATTTTGACAAGTGGTTATTTAACTTTAATCACAATGGGAGCATTCCAAAAGTTTATTAACAAATCAAAATTCGGTATTGTATTAACAACAGGTATAACAGTATTAGTTACAGAAATGTTCTCTCGTTTATCTAACGGAAAACATATTAAAAAATTATCTCCAGAAGAAGCAAGAGCTGAAAACGAAAGATTACATAATCCTGAAGCTAAAATAAAACCTATTGTTGAAAATAAACAAGTTTCTTCTACAGGCGCAGTTAAATCTGAAAAAGATGTTGAAAAAGAAAAATTACAAAAACCATTATTATCTTTTGATACTTTGATGAAAGCTGGTGCAAGTGTTCTTGCTATCGGATATGGTATCAAAGGTATTAAACATATTCCAGCGGTTCAAAAAGCTGCATTAAAATATTTTGAAAATCTTCAAGCAAAAGATGCTGAAAGATTTGCAAAACTTGGTATTAAAGATTTGAGTTTAGAAAATGCTGTAAAAACTTTTGAAGATAAAGTTATTTATAGACCATTTACTCAACTATATAAAAAATTAACATCAGAAGCTTATCACGTAGATACTAAGAAATTTGATAATGTAGTTGAGGCATTACGTAAAAACGGCTTTAATGAATTAGCAGATAAATATCAACAAGTTGGTAAAGATGCACCGAAAACTATAAAAGAAGGTGTTGAATACATTGATATGGGCATGAAAGATAAAGGTATAAAACCTTTAGTGAACTTTGTAATTGCTCCATTCAAATTTGCTTGGAATACTGTTACTCTTCCATATTGGATGATTGATGAAAAATTGATGAGCGTATTTAGAAAAGCAAAACCAAAATCTGCAGCTAAAGATATTGAAGCATTAGCAAGAAGTTTCGATAAAATTTCAAAACAAGCTGAAAAATTAGCATCTGGAAAAATTACAGAAGCTCAATTAAAAGATTATATTCAAGTTAACTTATTAAAAGCATTTAACGTAGATTCATTATCTAGTGTATCAAATGCTGAATTGTCAAACTTGGCAAAAACAGCAGCATCAATTGCAACAATTTGGTTCTTGATGACAGATAACTACAATATGGTTATGTTGAAATCAAACGGTAATGATAAGCACGGTGCTGAAACTAAATTTAAAGAAAGATTTGTACAAGAAGGTTCAAGATTATTCTATCAAACATTGTTAATCGACTTGTTCAACTCAACATTCAGAAACCAATACAACGCATCACTTTTGGGTATGAGTTGGATTACCTTAACTAATACAACATTAGGTGAAATGCTTACTAGATCATCTGTTGGTACTCCACTTGTAAAACATACAAGAGATGAGTTGATTGCGGCTGAAACTGAACGTGAAAATTCAACAGGATTTAAAAAGAAATACTTCACATTTATGCAAAGATTAACAGGTAAACGTTCAATCAAATCATACGAAGTTGCACCAAGAAACAAGGATAATAATCCAAGTCAACAAGTTGTAACAGCAACAACAGTAATTCCAGAGATTAATTCAAATAAGGATATAATTTTCAAAAATAACGGTGGAGCATTTACAAAATTCACCGCTAATATACAAGCTTAAGGGGTAATATGTTAATTCGGTTAATGAAATTTCCAGGTTAGATTTTTATCTAACCTTTTTTATTAAGCTTGGTTGGTTATACGGAGTAATATCGCAGTAGTTATAATATTTATAGCACAATCTATTTAATTGCTGGGAAAAAGTAACGAACACCGTCATCTGAACGCCATCTAACGTAGCCTGTTTTTGGGGTTTTATCCAAATCCATTACACTAACTAATGCCCAGTTTCCTCTTATTACATTTAATTTTATTTTTGAAGGATGATTTATTGTTGAAATTGTTTTGGCTAAATTTTCAGTTGTAGCCTTGATGTCTTTGCAATATTCAGGGGCTCCACCGAGTAGTGTTAAGCCATATTTTTTGCCATAGATATTATAAAAGTTAATCCACGTCATAAATTTGTATGGATCATCCATTTTTATCCAACCAGTTTTGCCTGTAGAATTGTCATAAATTATTTCAATCCAATCATCAGTCATATCGGTTACTGCAACAAGTTCTAATGATTTATTTGGTAAGAACACTACAAAAAAGTTTTCTGCACCAATTTCATTTGGGAAAAATTCATCTTGATTCCAACGAACGCGATATAATATTTGAGATTCTTCGTTTGGCTCTTTATAGATTCTCACATCATCTCCGATTTGGTATAAACCAATTGAATGTGTTTGATTTATAGATGAGCGCACTGGCATGATGTCTTTTGCGTAGGTTTCAGATTGGGTCCCTACTATTAAAAAACTCATTACTGTTAATGCGAAGAATAACAATATTTTTTTCATAAGATTACTCCCTGAATGAAATTTGAGCGTATGCTTTTTGCAATTTTTCTCTAACAGATGTCATTTGTTGTTCGATAATTTCGTCTGTTAAAGTTGCAGTTTCATCTTGCATTTTAATTCTAAATGCAACGCTTTTGAATCCTTCTTCTACGTGTTCACCTTGGTATACGTCAAAGATTTCTGAACCTTTGAAGATGTTTTGTTTTACACCGCTTTTAATAACTTTTTGAATATCATCAGCAGAAACTGTATCGTTAATGATAAATGCCAAATCACGTTTAACTTCAGGATATTGTGGTAAGTGCTTGAATCTTGGAGTTGTTTATTTTACTGCACCGATAACTTGATCCAAATCAACTTTGAACAAGAAAGCATCTTGATTTAATTTCAATTTTTCTTGAAGTGTTGGGTGAATTTGACCAAAATATCCAATAGGTTCTAGTTTTTTACCAAGCAACATAATAACAGCTGTTCTGTATGGGTGGAAAATTTTGTGAGTATTTTTTAATTCAGTTTCCTCAAATGGAACAACTTTTATTCTTCTTGTAATTTCTAAATCTTCTAGCAAGTTTTCAACAATACCTTTCACTGTGAAGAAATCTGTTTTTGTTGGTGTTTGCCATTTTGAATTTTGAACTTCACCAGTTAAAACACCTTCAAGAACTAGAGTTTCTTTTACTCCTGAGAATTTTTCATCAGCTTCTGCAACTTTTTTGTATGTACGACCAATTTCGTATGCCCAGAAAGTTTTTTGACCATTATCAAAATTATATTTCATACAGTTAAGGACACTTGCTGCCAATGTTTGACGAAGCATTGAATATTCTTCACTTGCAGGGTTTTGAACTTTTACTGCGTTTTCTTCATCAAATTTTATTCTGTATTTATCAAGTAAAGATTTACCGATTAAAGAACTTGTTTGGATTTCGTTCAAGCCTGATGATAGCATCAAGTTGTGAACTCTTTTAATTATTTTTTCAGCTAAAGTAATTGTAGGTGTTTGAGATTTGTTTGGAAGAGTTGGTGCAATTTTATCGTAGCCGTTAATTCTTGCAATTTCTTCAATCAAATCAATTTCTCTTGTAACATCATAAGCTCTGAAGCTTGGCACTGCAAATTTTGCAGCAGCATCGTTTCCACCTAGTTTTTCAAAACCTAAGTTCTCTAAGATGTTATTACATCTATCTGCTGAAATTTCACAACCTAAAATTCTTTTCACTTGATTATAACGAAGAGTAATCTCTAAAGGTTCAAGTTTGTTTTCTCCATCTTCTACAAGTCCGATAACTTCAGCATCTGCATATTGTACTAATAATTGCATTGCTCTCATTAGTGCAGGTTTTACAGCTTCAATATCAATACCGCGTTCAAATCTTGCAGAAGCTTCACTTCTGTAGCCTGCTGAACGTGCAGATTTTCTGTTTGTAGCAGGTGTGAAGTATGCTGCTTCTAGCGCGATTGCGGTTGTATTGTTATCAATTTCAGAGTTCGCTCCGCCAAATACACCACCTAAACATACCCCTTCTTTTTCTGTTGCGATAAGTACAGAATCAGTTGTTAGTGTTCTTTCAACTTCGTCTAAAGTTACAAGTTTTTCTCCTTCAACTGCTCTTCTTACGCAAAGGTATCCGTCTAATTTATCAAAGTCAAAAGCGTGTAAAGGGCAACCGTATTCAAGCATTACATAGTTTGTAATGTCAACCACGTTGTTGATTGCGCGAACCCCTGATGCAAGAAGTCTTTTTTGCATCCAATCTGGAGAAGGTTTAATTTTAATATTTTTCAATACTGCGATTGAATAATATTTACAAACGTCTTTATCTTTGATTTCAACTTTGAATTCATCAGTTGTTAAATCTTTTGTATATTCGATGTTATTTAGTTTTAGAGGAGTGTTAAATAATGCACTAAGTTCTCTAGCTACACCAATAACTGACATTTGATCGCCTCTGTTTGCTGTTGGTGCAACTTCAATAACTGTATCTTTTTCAAAGCCTAGAACATCTTTCACATCTTCTCCTAAGCCAATGTTAGGGAAAATTCTATTAAGAATTAAAATACCATCTTCTTCTTGATAACCTCGTTCAGAAACACCAAGTTCATCACTAGAACATAACATACCTTGAGATTCTACCCCACGTATAACAGCAGGAGTTAGAGTGAACATTTCTCCTGTTTTTCTGTCTAGAACTTGGGAGCCTACGCTTGCATATGGAACTACTTGTCCTTCTTGAATATTTTGAGCACCACAAACAACTGTTTTTAATTCTGTTCCGTTGTTAACTGTTACTAAGTGTAATTTTTCAGAATTTGGGTGATTATCGATTTTTTCGATTCTAACGGTTTTTATATTTGTAAACATTGGTTTAACGTCTTCATAACCTTCAACTTCAAGTCCGCTCATTGTTAGTTCGTGAGCGATTTGAGATGTTTCAATATTTGATAAATCTACGAATTCGTTTAACCAATTTAAAGATACTTGCATTTATTTTCCCTCTTAATTTCATTATTTTATTAATCTGTGAAAATATTTTAGTACAAAAGAAGTCAGATGTAAAATAAAAATGTTTCAATATTTGATTTTGACGGCAGTTTTGTGATAACATTCTGATTAAGGGTAGGAGAATTATGATTAATAAAAAATCAAGAGATGAAATAAAACGTATGTGCCATGCAGGGCATATTGTTGCTTTGGTTCATCAAAAAATGAAAGAAGTTGTAGAACCTGGAATTTCTACAAAAGAATTAGATAATATTGCAATGCAAATAATCAAAGAAAATCGTGCGATTCCAACGTTTTTAGGTTATCACGGTTTTCCTGGTTGTATTTGCACATCAATAAATGAACAAGTGGTACACGGTATTCCTTCTGAAAAAGTTATTTTAAAAGAAGGTGATATTATTGCAATTGATGTTGGTGCAACTTATGGCGGGTTAGTTGGCGATAGTGCTTGGTCTTATGCTGTCGGTAAGATTGCTCCAGATGTGGAAAAACTATTAAAAGTTACTGAAGAATCTTTGTATGCAGGGATTGAAAAAATGCGACCAGGAAATGTTTTGGATGATATTTCTAAGGCAATTGAATCAGTTGCTAAACGTGAAGGCTATGGTATCGTTCGTCAATACGGTGGTCACGGTGTTGGTCATGAAATGCACGAAGATCCATTCTTATTTAATTATAGTGTTGGAGATAATACTCTTATTAAACCAAACATCGCAATTGCAATTGAACCAATGTTAAATCTTGGTTGTGATGATGTTATCGTTGAAGCAGATGATTGGACTGTTAGTACAAAAGACGGAAAACCTTCTGCTCACTTTGAACATACTGTTATTGCAACTGAGGAAGGTCCATTAATTACAACAAAATTAATGAAATAGGAGATTCAAATGAATTATTATGTAGGTCTATCTTTAGCAGCTGGCTCTAGTATGGACTCAGGAGTTGCAGTTATTGACGAGAATAATAAAATTATTCTGTTGGATAAACTGTACAAGATGAATGATGTTATTTTCTTTTTTGAAAACTTTTCATCCTTAAAAAATTCAAAAATTTGTGTGTCTGTCCCATCTGATAGAACTATGTTAGAAGGCAAATGGAGAGTTTTGTCAAAACCTTATCAACTGGTTTCAACAAATAAAAATATTCCAAATCGTGATAATTGGACTCAAAGACAATCTTCAAGAGGTTCAGAATATTTAAGAGAATTAACTGAACGTGGAATTCAGGTTTCAAGATTCGATGTTTATATGACAAGGCAAAGTTTACATTTAAATTCTTGCTATAAAGATAGATCCCCTGCTGATTGTAAATTTCTGCAAGAAGCTCTGAAATATGAATGGGGATTTGAAGAATTGCCAACTAATATGATGCCTATGTCACATTTGGAAGCAATCTTGGGTGCAATATTAGCAAAAGAATATGCTAATAATCCTGAAAGAATAAATGTAATTTATAATTTCAAAGGTTTGGATGTTATTGATATTAAGGATAATCTTAATGTATCAACAGATGTCTATAACTTTGAAAAAAGTTCAGAGTCAGAAATGGCTTCAAAGTAAAATTTCAATTTATGTAGTTGAGTAAAAAATATGTAGTTGGTGTTATGTTTAAGAAAATTTTAAAAATTATTAGTAATCCATTATTATATTATGTAGACAAAGAAGGCAATTGCGTTTTTAGAAATTACTGTTTATTTAGAGAAACTGGAAATCTATATAACACAAGTATTCCAAAATCAAATGTTGGCAAAGCTTTGGAATATCGTTTTGATTTGGATAGAAAGTTGAAATGGGTTTATTTTTTAACTCCAGTAATTCTATATTTTATATTTATTCAACTAAAATATTCTCTGTTGGCATTGTTATTGTTTGAGATTTTGTGGATAGGAATAGTAACATTAGCAAGACTTTTTTGTTCTTATTTATATAGAGAATATTTATTGACTCATTTTGGGCAATATGAGGTTACTGAATTCAGACCTCCTATTTCAAAAGAAAAATATGATAATTATATTTATTTGTTGAAGTCAAAAGTTGTTGCTTTGTTTATCGTGCTTGGTTTATTTTCAATTCCATCATTTATATTGTCAGGAATTGTGAAATTTCAATTGAATCCGAAGCGCAATAATTTCAAACAAGCAGTATCTGTTGCAAATACTTATTTTGCAATTTATCCTAAGTGTGAAAATATTTATGATATGCGTGCATACGCAAGATTCATGTCAAAAGATTATGAAGGTGCGTTAAAAGATTATAAGTCTGTTTTGAATTTATCTGGACGTAAATTTACATCAAAGGATAATATAAGGTTTGCTAATTTGTTATACCTTCAAAAGAAAATGAGTACTCCTCAAGAAGCTGTGGATGTTTTTAATGAATATGTAACCAAGAAAAAAATGACAACTCTTGAAGCTTCTCAAATGCTTTGGTTAAAATCTATTTTTAAAATAGAAAATGGTATGCCTGAAACTATTGTGCAAGAGTATACTGATTTATTGTCCTCTTTAAATTCTAAGGATGTGAAAAATCAGTTTTATATTTCTAGTGACCAAGCATATATGTGTTATTTGATGGAAGAATATGCAATGGCTTATTCTATATATAATACTTTAATTTCTTATGCAGAGAAGAATGATGAAAAATATCTGAAAGAGTCTTTGTCATCATTATATGCAGAACGAGGTTGGGTGAAAAAACAACTAGGAGATAATCTTGGTGCTAATGCGGATTTTGAAGCATCTCAAATTGAACAATCTCAATTGGCAAAATATGAGCCGGCATTCGCATTACAGCAATTTGTTTCACTCTATTAAATTTTAGTATCAAGATAGTTTGCAATTTCTTTTCGTGCAGATTCAATATCATCGGAACTGTGAATTAGATTTAATCGTTTTTCTGTTGATGATGCATATTCCCTGCGAACTTCTTGTTTTATTTTTGAGGCTCTAGAGATTGCATCATCTCCCCCAAGTACAATTGCTCTTAATCTTCCTGACATCATAAAATCAATCCATTCTTCAAAAAATGGTTTTTCTTTGTATTGAATGTAATTTCCTTCAACCATTCTTCTTGGTGCAATGCCTGACCATTCGTCAAGTATTTCAAGTCCAGAATTTTTAATTTTATCTAAAATAACTTCTTCGATATTGCGCCTTACTGCATCAGGCTTGATTATTACAAAAGTTTTTTCGTAAGCCTGAAAAGTTGGATAATTATAGTTGTTATTTATTTGGGGAATATACATAATCAGTTCTCTATGATTATAAGTTGAAGCATAAAAGATTTTGCTAGTTTAATTTTGAATTGATTATGTTAATAACATCCTTGTGAACTTCTTCAATAGATTTTGTTGAATTTATAACTTTTATTCTTTCAGGTTCTTGTTTTGCAAGTTCAAGATAGCCATTTCTAACACGGTTAAAGAAATCTTTACCTGCACTTTCCATTCTATCTTTTTCATTACCGACTCTTTGCATTGAAGTTTCTATATCTACGTCAAACACTAGTGTTAAATCAGGTTTTTGATTGTTTGTTGCGAGGTTATTTAGGGTATTGATTTGGTTGATGTCTAAACCTCTTCCATAGCCTTGATATGCAACTGAACTATCAGTGTGTCTATCACAGAGTACAATTTTACCTTCAGTTATTGCAGGGTTTACGATAACATCAATATTTTGTGCTCTATCTGCTAGAAATAGAAAAGATTCACAGCGATTAGACACTTCGCCGTCATAATTAAGTAAAATTTCTCGAACTTTTTCTCCCAAACCTTTTCCACCGGGTTCTCTTGTCAAAACTACTTCATAACCAATATTTTCTAAGTAAGTTTTCAATAATTTAAGTTGAGTAGTTTTTCCGCAACCATCTGCACCTTCAAATGTTATAAATAAACCTTTTTTCATAAATCCCCTCTTTTAATAAATTTATTATAACTCAAAAAAGACGAACTGTAAAAGTTCGTCTTTTTTATAAATAAAGTAGCCCGTAAGCCGTGTTCTGTTTTAGATAATCATCTATCTGGTATTAGGATTGCTCCTAATCTCTAGCGATTTTTCCGAAGTTGGCGAACAACCTTTATAACCTTCGATTCAATCTTGCATCCGACCGGGGTTTACCTAGC
>JAFUPZ010000099.1 GCA_017472545.1 bacterium
CAGATATGGACGTATTTAATTTTGGGTTTAATTATTACTATAAATTATTAAATGTGAGAAAAATAAATAGAATATTGTTTTCAAGATTCCATCTAATTCTGGGATTCTTTCACTCAAATATACTAAAGTTAAATCTAAAATTGATTTAATCAAGTCAACTGCAAGCCAACTTAATAACATAAACATAGCTATAATTAATATACGAGCAATATTTGTTGTGTAATTGTTTTTTACCATATTTCTAACTTGTCTAGCCATTTTAATTTCCTCATTTTTGTGTCTCTTATGTTTGTATAATGACTCACTATTACGACAAATATGGACATATGTGCGAATGTATGATAAAATTTACCCAAAAAGGAGTTTTGTATGGATGATAAACCTAGATATTCAAGAGTTTCTGATATTTTAGATTTGACAATTTTTATGTCTTCTAAGATACAGGGGGTTACAATAAATGAGATAGCAGAGCGTTATAACGTTTCTCGTCGCACTGCAGAACGCATGAGGGATAGTTTGACTTGTATTTTCCCTCAAATTGATGAAATCGAAACTGATGATATTCAAAAGCACTGGGGATTTACTAATTATTCAATTAGTCAATTGATTTCGTTTACTCCAAAAGAGCTTGCAAATATTGAACAACTTCAACGCAGAACAACAAACAAAGAAATGAAAGATGAATTAGGTAAAACCGTTGAAAAAATTAAATCTTTTAATCGTAAAGATATAAATTCTTTGGAGAAAAATATAGAACTTATTATGCAAACTGAGGGCTATGCTGTTCGTCAAATGCCTCAATATAAGATTAGTTTAGATACGTTAGCAGTTGTTCGTGAAGCTGTTCAGTTTTCTAAAATGGTTACTGGGGTTTATCATGACAAAGAACGTTTGCTGGAACCATTAGGTATGATTTATGGTGAAAAGATTTATCTTGTAGCCAGAGAAAAAGCTAAAGGTGATGGCGTATATACGTATTTGTTGCACAAGTTTAAAAATCTAAAATTAACTGACAAAATTTTTGAAAAAGGTGATTTCAATTTACAGGAACATACAAACAAATCTTTCGGAGTTTATCAAGGTGAGATTTTAGATGTGAAACTATCTTTTGACCCTGAATTAGCACAAGAAGCTAGTCAGTATAATTTCCACCCAACACAAAAGGGTAAATTTGAACAGGATGGTTCTTATGTTGTAAAATTCAAAGCAAGTGGAAGCCGAGAGATTATTTGGCATGTATTCAGATGGGGTTCTGGGTGCAAAATTCTGGCGCCGAAATCATTGCAAAAAGATTATAAAAAATATTTGGAAGATTGTTTGAAAAATCTTTAATTCTATGTCCATTTTTGACACACATATATTTTATTATGTAAATATAGCGAAAGGAAAATTTTATGGGACTTTTTGATTTTTTATTAGGTGATGACAATGAAAGAAACAAACGTCATCGTGAACAAGAAATGGCAAATATGTATGAATTTGGCTGGGATGAGGCTGAAGAATCTAAATATGATAACCGAGCTCTTGAGCGTGAAAAATATGCAAACTATGAATACTCTGATGAAGAAGATGAGTAAATTTATATGTTTGATTTTGATGATGATTTTTCAGCTATCTATATGTTCCAACTTTTCTACCGTATTGGTCATATTCTGTAATTCTGCCAGAAGAATCTTTTTTAAAAGTTCCTGTTTTTCTGCCGTATTGGTCGTATTTTGTTGTCACACCATTTGAATTTGTTTTATAACTTCCTGTTTTTGCACCATATTCATTGTATGTATTATAGCCATCAGAAGTTTTTCTGAAAGATTCAATCTTGCGTCCATATTCATCATAATGATTATAACCACTTGATGTTTCTCTATAAGAACCTGTTTTTGCGCCGTATTGGTTATATGTGTTGAAACCATTTGAAGTTTCTCGGTATGAGCCTGTCTTAACTCCGTATTGATCATATGAGTTTACGACAGCAAAACAAGGAGAAGTGACTCCCACTACAAAACAAAAAATGAATAGAGCTAAAAGATTTTTCTTCATATTTTCCTCCTATTATTATTATAACGGTTTTGAAATCAAGTTGTTCATTGTTGTGATTTGTAACATTTTTTAAATTTAGTGGTTTTTATCTTGTTTTTAAATTAAAATGGTTTTCCAAATAAAAGAAGGAGTATAAAATGCAGGTCTCAAAAATTAATGGCCCATTATGGGGCAACTATCGTGCAGGTGTATATAAGTCTGCAAATGTTCAAAATGTAGCAAATCCTATTATTGATAGTAAAAATTTGACGACGGATACTGTATCGTTTACTAATAAGCAGGTCATTGAAAATCTTTTTATAGAAGATTTGAATAATTATCGTTTTGGTAATTTTTATGATTATAGTGAAAAATTGCAGCAAGTAGTTGAGGATACTCATATTACTCAGCTTATTCAATCTGTAAATAAGCCAGATGAACCGACTTATGTTATAGAAAATGACAAAATTGGTGGTATTCTGATTAAGAAGAATGCAGCTCATAAAGATGTAAAACCAGGTGTTATAATTGGAAAAACTGGCTTCTATGCGACATTAGAAGTACCAGGTAAGAAAGGAAACTATGTTGTAATTCTTCCTTATGGTTCTGAATTGAAAACTGAATCTGGTTTGCATGTAATAAATAGGAAAGCTAATCCTCAATTATCTTTTACTGGTTCAACTTGTACAGTTAATGCTTATTACAAGCCAGATAAGACAATAAATAGTGTGAAAGATTTTATAAGAATGACTGAAACTTCTCCAATTTTTGATGAAGTAAAAAAATCTGATAAAGATTATTCGAAATATTTTCACCCATATGTTTTGGCAGGTGGATTTGGTTCTCGTTTGGAAGCAGTAAGCCATTCTAGAGGCGATAACAAACCTTCAACAGTTACGCCTATTCCTAATTGGAATTTGATAAATTTTACGTTATTAAATTTGTACCAAGCTAATTTATTACACAAAGATACGGATATAGATTACTGTGTACAAACAGAAGCTAACAGTGCTGTCGGATGTTTTGTAACAACACTGGGTTACAAGATTGATATGACTCATAGGGGCTTGGATTTGGTAAGAGATGGAGAATCAATTGTTCCTCCTGATAAGAATGTTATTATTCTACCTTCTGATAATATCACTGATGTTAATCTATCAGAGGCTTTGGATGCGTTTTTAGAAAGACCAGATGCAGGTATGATGGTTGTTGCGGTTCCTGATTATCGTTGTTATGGTGGATTGATTTTGCATAATGATAAAAATGAAATTAATACATTCATAACAAAACCATCTCAAGAATTACTAGAAACAGGTGTAGGTTATGTGAAAAAAGACGGTGTTATTGTAAAAGACCCTGACGGTAGAGATACATCTTTAGGAAATGCATTCATCTATATAATTAAACCTGATGTGTTAGATACAATTACGGATATTTATAGAAATAAAATTAGGTCATCTTATCAGGTGTTAATGGCAACAAAAGGTCGTGATAAGTCAATGACAAAAGAAGAATATTTAAGTGTTATTGAAAGTTTTTGGGATAGAGAAATTATTCCAGAACTAGTAAGGATGAGTAATGATGGTCAATTGAAGGATAGGAAAGGGAATGATTTGAAGGTTATTGCTTACGATTCAATTGATACTGATTGGTCAGATGTAGGTGAATATACTTCATATTATTCAACAATTCAAAATTTGGCGAAGGAAGATAGTTTCACTAATCTCCCAAAATCTTTAAAGCGTGCTGTTAATGAAAATATAGATAATAATGTTATATTTAACGCTGATTTTAAAGATGACTTCAAACAATTTTTAGGAAATGGCTACGTCAAAGGGAATGTAATGGTTGTTGCTAAAGGGTAATTAGCTTTAGTAATTAAATAAAATAAAAAAGTTTTATTGTACTACTTGCAATAAAACTTTTTTGTGCAAGAATTAGTTATGGAGATTAAGTGTAAAACATACCCTATTAATTCAAGTAATTATCGAAGCCCCCATCAGCAGGAGTTCACCTCAAGTCGCGAGTGCGTAAGAGTGCAGAGTGCGAGTGTGGGTACAAGAGCGGATATATTTGTGACAAGACCGGATGCAGTAACGAGTGCGTCCGGTCTTTCAAGTTCTAGAGGGTTTTTGGCTCGTTGCAAAGATTCTGTAGTACAGTATTGTAAAAACTATAAGAAAAATCTTCAGCATACTTATGATCATAAAATTGTATTTGCATTGATAGAAAAAGAATTGTATGGCAAAAATTCTATTGATAGTCTTACTCATGATGCAGATAAGCTAATTTTGTATGTGTTAGGTTTTCCAAAATCATTTGTTTCAAAATTTCATAGAAAGATTTCTGTACATCATCCTGAAAGTGGCAAACAATTAAACTTGAGAAGCATGTTGTGCGATAATATTGCATCTTCTCCTCAGTTCAAGCCAGAAAAGAAATATTCTTTACGTGAGTATTATAATCTTTCAAAAGAGTTGCAAGAAATTCCAGGATTTGGTGAAATGGTGAGAAAATACAATTTTGGTGATAATATCGATTTTTCAAAAATTAAAGCGATGAAACGTTGTAAATATAACGGTTTTGCAGGAGTTGGTGCGGTAGCATATAAGACTTTAATGCTAGTGTTGGCTCATTAGTTTAATAATTAATCTAATATTAATGTGGATTTGTCTTGCAATTACGATATTATCGTTGTATAAAAATTTATACAGACGAAATATAAAAGGAAGTTAGGAATATGAACGAGTATTTAGCAAAAATTTTAAATGAAACTGAATTAAAAAATATAAATGAACCAGAGTATTTACAAGCGGTTAAAGAAGTTCTTTCTACTATTGAGCCTGTAATTGATGCTCACCAAGAAGAGTATGAAAGAATTGCACTATTAGAAAGAATGGTTGAACCTGAAAGAATTGTGTCTTTTAGAGTTCCTTGGATTGATGATAATGGTCAAGTTCAA
The DNA here is from genome assembly GCA_017472545.1 of bacterium. Classification (GTDB taxonomy): domain Bacteria; phylum Cyanobacteriota; class Vampirovibrionia; order Gastranaerophilales; family Gastranaerophilaceae; genus Zag111. The sequence goes on from JAFUPZ010000099.1 coordinate 4,979, forward strand.
GTAAACCGTGGATATAGAGTTCAATATAGTTCTTTAATTGGGCCTTATAAAGGTGGTTTGAGATTTCACCCAAGTGTTAACCAAAGTATTATGAAATTTTTAGGATTTGAACAAATCTTCAAAAATGCTTTAACAGGTTTGCCTATTGGTGGTGCTAAAGGTGGTAGTGATTTCGACCCAAAAGGTAAGTCAGATGTTGAAATTATGCATTTCTGTCAAAGTTTCATGACTGAATTGTATCGTCACATTGGTCAAGATGTTGACGTTCCAGCAGGTGATATTGGTGTTGGCGCAAGAGAAATTGGTTATATGTTTGGTCAATACAAAAGAATTAAAAATGCTTATGAAGGTGGCGTTTTGACAGGTAAAGATATTAGCTATGGCGGTTCTTTAGCTAGAAAAGAAGCAACTGGATATGGTTTGGTATTCTTCATGAGAGAAATGTTAGCAGCTCATAACAAATCTTTGGAAGGTAAAACTGTTACAATCTCAGGTTCTGGTAACGTAGCAATTTATGCTTGTGAAAAAGTCACAGAAATGGGTGCGAAAGTTGTTGCAATGAGCGATTCAAACGGTTGCATTTATGATAAAAATGGTATTGATCTTGATTTAATCAAACAAATCAAAGAAGTTGAACGTGGAAGAATTAAAGATTACCTAAATACATATATTGACGCTAAATATATTGAAAAAACAGGTGAAGATTCTCCAATTTGGGAAATTAAAACAGATATAGCTCTTCCTTGTGCAACACAAAATGAAGTAACATTAAATTCCGCAAAAGCACTTGTAGCAAATGGTGTTTTAGCAGTTGGTGAAGGTGCAAACATGCCTTGTACAATAGAGGCTACAAATTACTTCTTAGAACATGGTGTTCTTGTTGCGCCTGCAAAAGCTGCAAATGCTGGCGGTGTTGCAACTTCTGCAATAGAGATGTCTCAGAATAGTATGAGGTTTTATTATACATTTGAAGAAGTTGAAGCAAAATTGGAACGTATTATGATAAACATTTTCAAGTCTTGTGCAGCTGCTGCGGCAAAATATAGATGTTCAGGTAATTATGTTGCTGGGGCAAATATTGCAGCATTTCAAAAATTAGCAAAAGCAATGCGTGCTCAAGGTATTGTATAATTAATTTTTAATAGCAAAAATAATTTTTATGGGTTTTCATGCTTATGCAATGAAAACCCATTTAATATCTGCGTATAGTTATTATCCAAAATATAATCTCTCGCAAGAAAACAAAGAATATATTATCCAAACAAAACCAATGAAAACAGGGGTTCAAAATAAAACTCAAGTGAGTTTTACTGGAATGCGTCCTGTGGATTTTCTTATAAGAAAATTTGGCGTTGACCCATTATATCATTTTTGTAAATATTCAAAAGAAGAATATCTCAGATTGTCTCTGTCCGAAATTCAAAATTTAAGAAAAAGAAGTGCTGAAGTAATTAATAGCTCTACTTCTGATTCGATAAGAGCAATTGATGATATTCATTCAATAATTCCAGCCACATTAAAGGATACTTTTGATAAATTTTTTGGGGAAGGGAAATATGTAGTTATTACGATAGGGCGTTCATTATCTACTATAGGGAAAGCTTTAGGATGTAAAATTGGAGAAGAAAACGTAATTAATCTTCCGATGAGTTGGTCTAGAAGATTTTTACCAGAGACAACTCGAGTTTCTGACCATTTTTCAGTCTACAATAATATTTGTCATAAAGAAGGATTAGATAAGTTTTTAGAGTATTTGGAAAAGTTAGGTTTAGGAAAAGAACAAGCTAAACAATCTGGTAAAAGTTATGTGTTAATGGATTATTGTTGCTCTGGAGATTCTTTGAAAGGTGCTGAATTTTTATTCAAATCAGACTATGTTTGGGGGCCTTCGGCAAAAGTTTATGCTGTAGATGTTTTGAGTGCATTGGAAAAGTACGATATTCCAATGTTTGATTCTGTACAAATGGATCCTATTGCATTAATTTCAAAAACCCTTTGTGCAAGTCATTTAAAACTTTATTCTGAAGTTGGACGAGTGTTGACTTTGGGAGAAACAGAATCTTCAGTAAAGCGAATCCGATTTTCTGATAAGTTGCTTCATAAAGACGAGGAGTTAATCCGTTTTAGAATGTTGGATAGTGCATTAAGACCTCAAACTTTCCCTACTCCAAAATTAAAAATGTCAGAAGGAGAGTTTCAACTCTCAGGTCAAAGCGTTGAGCCTTGGCACAATTACATAACTCAAGCCGAATCGGATATTAGAAATGATATACAAAGAGTTAATTATCAAATTATGAAATTAGATGCTTCTGATAATTATGGAACAAAAATAAGACGAGAATTAGAAAGTCTGTATAACGATTTAACTGATTACTACAATACATATAAAAGAAATCCTTATACTCTAATTTCGTATTATGGTTCAAGAAATAAAATACAAACAAAATTACTTGATGCAGAGTCTAGTCTTCAAGGGAAGGGAATATTCGCACAATGATGAAAATACATCAACTTACACCAGAAATTTTGAATAGTAGATTTAATAGATTTAGTAAAATGACGATTAATGGTCAGCATCGTGATGCTACTTATATTATCTCTCAGATGAAGCAGTATGAGAAACAATATAAAAAGGTGGGAATGTTGGATGTATTTTGTGAGCAGACAGCTAGGTTGGCCGATGCTTTACATCACAGAGGATTAAATGATTTTGCAGGGATTTTATATAGTAATTTGGTAAAATTACCTAATATTCCTCCAAGACAAAGAGAAGTTTTTGCTCAACGAGCATTAGAAGTTGCGCAAATTCAAGGAGATTTATTACATACTTTGGCGCGTATTGTTGATTTAAAAAAGGTATACCAAAACAATGGTAGAAAGCGTCAAGTTATAGATGCTTTGTTCTTAGAAGAAAAACAGTTGATGGCAATTATTAAAGATTTTGAAAAAACGAAGAAATCATATAAGAC